>CAZZIY010000077.1:0-8794 GCA_964654525.1 uncultured Vampirovibrionales bacterium
TTTTAAAACAGGCCGTACGGATCTAACGCAGACAAAACCAGAAACCCGTTGGAATCATCTGCGGTACTCATTCAATCCGCTAACGATAACAAATACATCACCGCAGCCCGTGTATTATGTTCAACTTCCGCTGTACACCTGGCTATGTCGAGAAAATCAGATTCCTCTAACCCATATTGGTCTTCAATTTATTCGGCCTCAAAAAGAAAAAAACTCAGGTTCAGTCAATGTCACTCTTGATACAAGTGAGTTCTGCCCTGAAGAATGGCTTGAGTCATTGAACCAAACCGTACTCAAACCCATTCGAAAAAGCGAACATTTTGACGTTAAACCGTCTACAATTCACTGTAAGCAATGCCCGTACAATAATCTGTGCGAAGGACCAGCCCAGCTGAAAAACCAAGGGGATACTGATGAAGACGAGTCAACGAAAGAATGAGATTAAAGAATGGAAGTACAAAAACAGACTAACCCCCAATCGACCCTGCCTAGTGAATCAACTCTGTCTTCTTTGTCTCGTGAGCATGACTCAACGAACGTCACGCGGTTAAATCCTGAGCAACAGAAAGCCATTGAGTATCCAGCAAACGAGCCTGTTCAAGTCCTGGCCGGGGCAGGGACCGGAAAAACCACCGTAATCAGTGAGCGTTATTTTAGCGTGTATCAAGAATTACTCGCATCCGGTATTACCCATCCTGCCTCAAACATCCTCACACTCACATTCACGGTGAAAGCTGCAGCCGAAATGAAAGAGAGAATTGAGAAAAAATTAATTCAGTCAAATCTTTCAAATAACTCACCACTGGACAATCATTGGATTGGCAATTTTCACCAAATTTGCAGCCGCCTCCTCAAAAACCATGGCCTTCTCATCGGGTTAAATCCAGATTTTCATATTATTTCTGAAAGTCAAAGAGAGATCCTCTTTGAGGCACTCCTCAAAGATATTCGTCTGGGTATTTATACACAAATCAAAGATGTCCTAAAACAATATGGGCTTCTCGATCATATTCCCGAAAATATTTTATCATTGCATGAACTTGACTCACGCTGGCCAGATACTTTGTCTGTCCTATTTGAAAGCCTCCCCTCACTCATCCAACAAATCAAATCAACCGGAGCGGATCCAGTCACCTTTTTCAATCAAAGCTCAGTTCAGACGAAGGCATTTACTGATATCCTGACCCAGCTGAAACCCTTGGATGAAACCAATGCGATCGATTATGAAACACTGTCAAGAAACTGGCAACCAATACTTAGCCCCTGGATCGACGATAAAACCACGTTATGGGGAAGTGCACTAGAGCATGCCGTCTATGCAGCGTCCCCCAAAAATCAACATTTGGATTCAGACGTGCTCATTACACAATTTACCAAAGACAGACTTTGTACTGATCTACGCACGTTGGTTACAAGTTATTTTGATATAAACAATCGAAAAAAAGAAGCCCCACTATCACCTTTGCCCGTAGAGTCACAGGCTGAACGACTAGAAAATATTCGTCAGCAAACTCGCGTAGAATTAAGCTGTATTAAAATCATTGCCGCAGTTTATGCACTTTATCAATGGCAGCTCAGCCAAGAGAACTTGTGCGATTTTGATGACATTATTCTACATACCTTGACATTACTGAAAGCATACCCGGATCTAGCACAGAAGTACCAAAAACAATTTAAGACCATTATCATTGATGAATTTCAAGACTCGAATGGTGCTCAATTAGAACTGATTCAACTGCTAAAAAAGCCCGATCAAAATAACATCACTGTGGTGGGTGATTTAAAGCAATCGATTTACGGTTTTCGCTTTAGTCAACCTGAAAACATGGGGCTTGTCTTTCAGGACACCAAGCGTGACACTTCAAAAACCCAATCAGTTCACCAAATATCACTTCCGATTAATTATCGATCTCACCCAACCATCGTTGCTTGCAGTAACTATTTATCCGAGCTCATTACCCTTGACACTGCTCAACAGGTCACCAGTGCCTATGGGATGATGACGACAACGGCCCCCCCCCCCTCGACAGTTCGGTGGATCACAATCAGCCCGGCCCCAAAAACAGACCCAGAGAACCATAAATCAATCAAAATTCCTAAAAATCAACGTCGACACAGGCTGATTTCTGAGGTTGTCAGTGATATTGAAACAGTCTGTCGCTCTGGTTTTTACCTCCCCGAAGAAATTGCGGTCTTGGTGCCCAATAATGCACTGGTTAGTGAATTAAGCGAAGCTCTAACCCATCACAACATCCCTGTCAACCGAGTCAATGCTCAACTTTTTAGCTTGTTACCTGAAATAAAATGTGCACTGAGTCTAATCAAAACCGTGATTTATCCTGAAACAGACACGCACTGGACTGGATTTTTACAGAGTCTACTCAGTCAGAAGGAACTTTATTTGCTGGGTCAGCTTCGACAAAGCCCCTCAAATCCTACTGTCTATCAATCACTATTTGAATATTTTCTGAAACGTGAACCAGAGCGACCTCTCATCCCGATTGAAGCAGAAGTATTGCCTTGGTTTCAAGAGATTTTACTGGCAAGAGCGCAATTATTACGAATGTTTCCGACAACCCTGTTTACAGCTCTCTGGGAGTCTCTTGGCTTATCAAATCGATATGCCAATGATGAAGCGCGACATCATATCTCGCTGTTTCGGCATTGCCTGAGTCAGGTCAGTTTTCAACGAAACGATTCCCATTCTTGGGTAGAACTCGTTCAACTCTTAGACGCCTTGTTCGATGACACAAAATCACTGGATACTTGTTTATCTGAAGCGACAATGATGACAAAACGTCAACATGGGGTCCAAATTCTCACAACCCATAGTGCCAAAGGGTTAGAGTTCCCCTGCGTCTATGTGATTGATCTCCCGAAACGAATCCCCTCTGATAAAAGTCGACTGATTTATGACCCTCAATTCAGAGGAAAGAAAGGCTTTGGCATTATTTATAAAAAAGGAAATCTGGCAAAAAAAGAATTTTATCAAACCTTGTGGAAGAAAGTCCGAAATCAAGCAGAAGAGCAGCGGCTATTCTATGTGGCGATCACACGAGCACGTCATCGTCTATGTGTCTATCGATTCTCTGATTCTGCCTATTGGACTGATTTAACCCACTACCCGCTCAGTACTTCGCAAAACATTGAGCAAGAAACCATTTTCGTCTCGCCAGAAAAGACAAGTGAAAAAATAAGTACAGAAACGACTGCTTCACCACCCCAGGGGCTTCACAAAAAACCAATGTTTACCAGCCCAAATCGACACCAAAGTAAAATAGCATCAGTAAACACACCCTCAAAAACTCCACCATTAGAATTCACACCCTCGCTACTTGAATTAAGGGATAACAGCAGCCGCAAAAAAGACATTAACAATCATGAACTTTACCAAGCCATTTACCGTCATTACTGGGGGCTAAAAGAAGATCTTGTTTTCCAATCCGCTCAATCGCAAGCCATTTTTTCAGCATTTTTAGCGTCGCCTTTACACCGCGATCATCTCGAAAAAGACGGTTGGCAGTGGTTCTCACAAATCCCTTTTAATGTTGTCTTAGGGGTGATACAAGACAAACAGATGCATTTTCAGGGGACGTGGGATCTGATGCTGTTTCATCCAGAACAACAGCGCTTCCGTTTGATCGATTTTCAGATCCAGAACACAGACGTTCCTTTGCCAATGGACAAACAGTTTCATCAGGTTCAGTTAACTCTCTACAAGTTGGCTTTTGCTGCTCGATATCCTCAATACAAGATAACCCACACGGATCTACTTTGTGTGAATCTGCGCCCTCATCAGTTTCAAGAAAAATCGTTATCAATCGAGACTCACGAGACTGAATTTCATATTGACAGCCCGCACGCACTGACTGAATTAACCGCATTGGGTTTTATCCGAGAGATCGTTAATATTATCGATCGTTAACGATGACTATCCTCATCCTCGCTTTCGAGATCTTCATCCAAATCGTCATCGTGCCAATTCAAGCGAGAATGACGGTGCGCGGCTAGAGTCTTTACTTTTTTTCGTGAACGAGAGACGACTTTTCTGGAAAAACTCAGATCATCGTCATCTTCATCCTCAAAATCATGCTCAAAATCCATTTTTGGTTGGTGTTTAACCGTTTTATTGAGTGCGTCGTTGATATGACTGAGCCGGCGTTTTTGAAATTTTCGGGGCCAACGCCACCGGACGGCCTCCCAAGCATCCAGCCCCCCTATCATTCCCGCGCGAGACCACTGAAGGCAGGTGGCCGAGAGAAAAAGCAGCAAACCAGTATTCCAAAGAGCAACATCACCTTGACTTGTCTCTACTAATCCCAGCAGAGACATACTCAATGAAGCCAACATGAGGAGTAGAGAGGCTGTTCTCACCTTCCATCCTGAGACATAGGCCAAACCCAGCAAAAAAGTGCCAATCAGCCAACAATGGCTAAAAATAACCGGGTATTCTTGCAGTATCCAACGGAATACACTGGCAATCATTTTCAGGTCCCTGGGCACATGTTCTTGTTCACCAAGGGCGTAAATCCAGCTCGCATAAGACGGTGGGATCACGTGCTGTTGATAGGCTGAGCTGAGCAGAAAAACACCCAGCATCACCCGAAAAAAAACAACGGCTTGTTTTATGTGTCGATTGGGGTCCTGGAACTTTCGTCCCAAATTCTTTTTGGTTAAGGGATTTGACCACCGAAAAAATGACATGCTCTGCAGATTACCTGTTTCACACTCTGGCAAGAAGACTCTTTCAAGCTATTTTAACATCGAAACAAGGGATGGGGTTAAAATAGAGTCAGACAGAAAGGTATTTGATGCAACCCCTTGGCATACTCCCACTGGATGGTAGACCTGTTTGCTACGACTGGCTGCTGCAACTGGCCTCTATGGCCAATGTATCGGTATTGCTACCACCGCGTAATCAGTTGGGATGTCTAAAAGAAAAAGCGACTACCTCAGAACTGCAAACACTCTTTCAGCAAGGCCGAGATCAAGATCTCAAAAATTTTACTTCAGGTGCCTGTCACTTATCCTTACCTCAACACTGGATTGTCAGCATAGATATGTTGCTTTACGGGGGATTAATTCCATCCCGACTGGGTAATGAGTCCATAGACTCATTAATACAGACGTTACATAGAGTGTTCCAGTCCTCAAACAACAACGACAGTTCAGTGTCTTCAGTCCATGGTTTTTCTTCCATTATGCGCATTCCCAATTATAATTTGTCGCAAGAAGAGCCTGACTATTGGGATGAGTGGGGCGAAGCCTTATATCAATTTTCGGTGACGGCCGATCAAGAATCCCTCGACACCGCGCGAGTAAAAACGACAATACCAGAGCCTATACTGACTGATTTCTTAGAGCGCCGCCAGCGTAATTTTAAGGTTAATCTTGCGTTGCTTGACTCCGTCGCTCAGGGAAGACTCCAGACATTGACCTACTGTCAAGACGATACTGGGCCTTACGGACTCAATGTTCAAGAGGCAAGAATGCTGACCCAGGCCATTGCAGCACGAGGGCTAAGTGACACAGTTAACGTGAAAACAGGGGCTGATGAAGTCGCCTCTTGTCTTATGGCCAAGCACTGGACGACTCAAACTCAACTTTCGCCTCGGATTGGAGTGTGTTATTCTCACCCCAAAGGCGGACAAGCCTTGGCGCGTTTTGACGGACTTTCCATTCAAACGGTTGTTTCCCAACAGATCACCGCATGTGGAGGCGTCCTCGTTGAATTAGAAGACGATAACTGGACGGATCGAGTTGACCTGATATTGATTGTTCACACACCCGCTTCGCATAACGGTCAAGGAGATCACTGTAGCAACATTAATGCGCATATTGAGCTGGAGCAATATGCCCGTATTTCAAAGCTGCTTAGCCAAGCCACACTCACCCTTCAGCCGTGTATACTGGCAGATGTTGCCTATGCCAATGGTGCCGATCCTGCTTTGATTCCGCAGTTGTTTCGACTCAATGCTCAGCATAATGGGAATTTGATTGATCAATTACTATACGGATTTGCCGGATGGAATACCCCAGGAAACAGTATTGGATGTGCTGTTTCAATGGCGATCATCCGATGGTTATTTGAAAAAACCATTCTCAACCAAAAAGAAGTTAATCAAGAAGAAATTAATCAGGAGCGTGACAAAGCCCTGTTCTTGCAACACCAACAAGCATGCCGTGAACTGCTTCTGACCCGACTGTGTGACGACTGGCTCTATCAGTCCAAGATTCGGCAACGAATTCGGGAAAAACTGCAACAAGCAGAATCCCCAGAGCTTCTAGACACTGCTTTCTTAAACGAGTCAATGCAGGCTGGTCTTGCGATGATCCTTCACCAAGTCAACCTGCCAGTTGATACAGCTGTCCGCTTTGAGTATCCTTGCAACCGGACATTTGAAATTCGCGTGATCTTTGAGAATAATAACACTATCAAAATAGAAAGCTAGACTGCTCGAATGCCTTCCTTCACTCATACACCCGTCATCCACAGTGTACAACAACCGCTGATTAAGGAAACAAATGCCTTGCAGCAGGCAAAATATCGACGCGAATATGGCCTGCTTTTGTGTGAAGGGCTGCATGTTATTCAAGAAGCGCTCTATACCGAGCAAGTATTTTGCGATGTCTTTGTTCTGGAGTCTCGTTTAGAGAATCTCAACCAATTTGGCGAGTTAGCACAACTTCTTCAGCATTTGGCCAAACTCAATGGAGTCAATATTCATCGGGTGAGCGAGACTGTGATGAAAAAAATCACCACCTTGGAAAATAACCCACCCCTGGTTGCCACAATTAAGACGCCTGAATGCGGTGACACTCATTTTGGCGCTCAAGTTTCTAAACTCTCTCAGCATCCTCTGCTGCTGGTTTTGGCCGATATTCAAGATCCCGGCAATGCGGGAACACTCATCCGAAGCCTGGTTGCCTTTGGCGGGCACGGGATTATGGCCACCCAAAATACGGTGGATTTATACAGTCCCAAAGTATTGAGAAGTTCTGCTGGACTTATTTTTCACCTACCCGTTTACCGTTCAGATAATGATTTATCCGCCTTGCTTACAACACCGCTCAAAAGCCATCTTCAAACGCTCCATTTGATTGCGGCCACCGGACAGACTGCCTCAACAAAAGACACTCACTTGCAAAATTACAAACACCCCCATTGGGTGAAATCCTACCAAGAAGGTCTAGCACTGATCGTTGGCAACGAAGGGCACGGAATAGAAGCGTTATTAACTCAGCCCGTAGAGACAATACAGTGGATCAGCATTGACATGGCAAGCGGTGTGGATTCTCTCAATGTCAGTATTAGCGGTTCCATCATTTTGGCTGAAATTGCGGCAGCTCGTAAATTATCTGGAACGTGATGATGACACAAGACATCCAGAGCAACAACATTGAGATCATCCCACTGCGGTCTGCAGATATGCCCCAGTCTGATGCAAGTGAGTCCTCGTTTGATGACTCCCCATCTCAGGATTCATCGCTGCAAGCTCCTTTCATCTCTCATTTATCTGAACTTCGGGACCGGATATTAAATAGCCTGCTTACACTGTCACTCACTACTTCGGGTGCCTTTCTTTTTTCGACCCCATTGATTACTGTATTGAAAAAAACAGCACCCACATCCACACAATTTATCCAGCTCACCCCGGGAGAAGTATTTTTATCCACCTTGCATCTCAGTTTTATTGCAGGCGTTGCCCTTGCCATGCCCGTATTTTTATATCATGTTCTCCGCTTCACACTGCCTGCCCTCAAGCCACAAGAAAAAAACGGTCTTTTTTGGGTAGTAGGAGGCGGTAGCGTATTATTTGGGCTAGGTGTGATGTTTGCCTATTACTGTGTACTTCCTCCCAGCTTAAATTGGTTACTGGGCTTCGGCAAAGACGTGGCCGTCCTGCAAATGAGCATTGGCCGTTTTGTCGAATTTTGCACGGCTTTTTTACTCATTATTGGGTTGATGTTTGAGTTACCTTTGGTGTTAATCCTGCTATCGCTGACAGGCGTTATTCATTCCCGCATGCTCACACAATATTGGCGAGGTGCCTGTGTGAGCTTGTTTATGATAGCCATTATTTTCACCCCATCACAAGATCCCCTATCCATGGGACTGGTAGGGCTTGCCTTGGTTGGGCTTTACGGGCTGAGTATCGTTCCCATGAAACTACTGGGCCGCTAAAATTTTTTTATTTATAAAGGGCTGTGGCCAAATCCGCGTTGGGTTCACGAAGGACGGGCAGACGCAGTGCCGCAGCATCCTGCAAGCGCTGAAGGATAGCACGAGCCAATCCCTTTATACCGGGTTGCGAAGTCCCCTGAGCAGATTCTTGCGCAGGACTAGAGGGGGCAGGACTGCACGGGTCATTCATCCCAAAGCCGCTACTCAATGTCGGCATACCGCTTTCTTGAGCGGCACTGGGTGCCTGATTATTCTGACGTGTCACCAGGATAGGTCGTCGAGCATATGGACCAATACCAAGCCCTGCGAGCGGACTGGGTTGAAAACGGCTATATAGTGTCCAGTCCGAACCAGAATTCGCATCGGTTCCTGAGGCTATTTTACGCATCATTTCCGTCACTCTCTATCAAAAAGATTAAATATCACTCTCTATCACTACTCTAATAAACATTTTGTTTTGGGCTAAATTGTCTTAAATTCTGAGACTTAAGGTTTTTTTAAGTCTCATCACTTATTGACCTAGAACCGTCTTGAACCAAACATCAGTCGATTGACGCTGTTGACCGTTCATTACAAAGGCGGATGATTGTCGGTGTTCATTCCCGTTCT
>CAZZIY010000078.1:0-8774 GCA_964654525.1 uncultured Vampirovibrionales bacterium
ACCATTTTTCCCATTGGCACCCAAATATTCCGATGTTCGCGGGGCGTGAGTATAAGCCCGGTAGCCCATTTCTGCATAACCACTGATATTAGGCTTCTGCAACAAAGAATCAATGGTTCCTGAATGGTCATCAACTTGTGCAGAAAGATCATCCGCTTTTTGAACAGCTTGAGTGGCTTTCACCTCTGTTTTTTCAATACGGGCCTGTAAAACGGACATCTGTTGCATCATCGCGCGCTGAGCCAACATCATTTCTGCCAGATACTTCTTTGCTTGTTCCAACGTCAGACCGTCTGTATTCACCACTGTATCCGTGGATTTGGGAATTAGCGGAGCATTGGGATCAAGCTGCACTGTTTGAGCTATGTGAACAGGCTCTTCTTGAAGATCAGGTTTTTCCGCCGCTTGTGTCATTTGAGGGAGCAAGAGAAGAAGAGCAGAGGCACTCAACAAGGCCCTCTGCCAAACAGGGATATTCATAGAACGTATTTTGTCCATTTCCATGTCGAACTAACCTACATAATTTATCGTATTGAAAGTAAACACGTCTCAAACCAGGGTTTTTGCTAGCACCCTTACGATTGCGTCAATTAAAATTAATTGAGAATTACTCTCATTATCATCTAAACAATATGAGAATGCGAATTATTCTCAAAAGAGAAAACGCATACACCTAAAAAGGGGCTCGGCGCTTTCCACCGTCCACACAAAAGGTGACACCCGTAATGTAAGAAGCTTGTTGCGATGCCAAGAAGGTGACGGCATCTGCAAATTCATCAGGCCTACCCAAACGCCCCATCGGAATGGAGGCGGCATATTTTGCCAAATATTGTTCTCGTGTGCCTCCGTGACGAGCCAGCTCAGCATTGATTCGGTCTTCGGTTCTGTCTGTATAAATCACCCCAGGGGCGACACAGTTTACGGTTACACCAGACAGAGCAATTTCGTCAGATAGCGTCTTGGCCATTCCAGTCACTGCAGCACGCACGGCGTTTGAAACCGCCAAATTGGCAATTGGTCCAGTCACTGCAGTAGAAGTCACAATCAAAATTCGGCCCCACTGACGTGCTTTCATCCCAGGCAAAAAAGCTTGATTCAGCCGAGTCACACTTAAAAAGAGTTGCTCAAAGCCAGTCTGCCAATCAATATCTGTGGTTTCTTCAACAACAGTGGGTGTAGGCCCCCCTGTGTTATGCACCAGGATATCTAACCCGCCCCATTCTTTCTCAATGGTTTGGATCAGCGAATTAAGCGATGCTTGTTGCGATAAATCACAGGGGAGTACCAGTGGACGCTCACCAGTCAGTTCCTCAATTGAGTTTGCAACGGACCCAAGACGATCTGTATTTCTGGCACAGATTGCCAGCTTTACCCCTTCTTTGGCCAAAGAAATAGCAATGGCCTTGCCCAACCCTTTTGATGCCGCGCACACCAGTGCTCTTTTGCCCGAAATACCTAACTCCATAGCACACTATCCTTTCTCTGCCAGAAAATGAATTTTCTATGACACCCCGTAATACCGGGTTGCTATCGTTTTGGCTTCACTAAAAAAATCCAGACTGTAGCGACCGCCCTCACGACCAATACCACTATCCTTTTGCCCGCCAAAGGGGGTCCGTAAATCTCGGGCAAACCAGCAGTTCACCCAGACCATCCCGGTTCTGATTGCTGAAGAGACCCGGTGGCAGCGGTTTACATCACGGCTCCAAATACTTGCCGATAATCCATAGACTGCGCTGTTCACACCTTCAATCAGTTCTGACTCTGAGTCAAAGGGAATGACCGAAAGTACTGGACCGAAAATCTCCTCCTGAGCCAAACGATCATGTGGGGCTAAATCAATCACTACCGTAGGTTCCACAAAGCATCCCGGTATTTTTTCAGCAATCACTTTCCCCCCGGTCAATAGCTTCCCATTAGAGTCTGGATCGTTTGCCAAATCTAGATATTTCAACACTTTTTCAAGATGTTCAGGATGAATCAATGCACCCATCTGGGTTTGCATCCGGGTAGGATCACCTACCTCAATAGCCTCCGTCATTAATTTGAGCTGTTGGCAGACATTGGCATAGATTCCGCGCTGAACAAACAGACGAGAGCCAGCCAAACAGATTTCACCCTGGTTGCGAAAGGCCGCACGAACCACGTGAGGCATGGCTTGTTCCAGATCGGCATCATCGAACAGGACGGTTGCCCCTTTGCCGCCAAGCTCGAAAGAAACTTTCTTAAGCGTATCAGCCGCTGCCTTCATAATGGCTTTACCCGTTCCCGTTTCTCCAGTGAAAGAAATCGCTTTTACATCAGGGTGACGGGTGAGTGCTTCCCCCGCTTCGTTTGCACCAAAACCATGGACCACATTAAACACACCACGGGGGATACCGGCCTCACTCATCAACTCTGCCAGTAATGTTGCTGTCCAGGGAGTCCACTCGGCAGGCTTTAGCACACAAGTATTACCCATGGCCAAACACGGGGCTATTTTCCAAGAGGCCAAATAAAGCGGAAGATTCCACGGAGTGATCAAACCCACCACCCCTAGAGGTTCTCGTACGGCGATATGCCGTTCCATTGCACTCACTGTGTAGCATTCCTCTGCCAAAGTAGAAGCAAAATTAGCAAAGAAAGAAAAATTCGCAGCTGATCGGGGGATATCGCCTGTTTTACTTTCTTGGATGGGCTTCCCTGAATCGAGGGTTTCGGCTTCTGCCAAGGTCTCGAGGTTCTCTAAAATGAGTTGTGAGACGCGTTGCAGGATATCACAGCGTTCTTGCATACTCATTTTAGGCCAAGGGCCTTGCTCAAAAGCTTTTTTTGCGGCAAGCACAGCACGGTCAATATCTGCTTGTTGCCCTCGCGGCACATAAAACAGTCTCTCTCTGGTAGCCGGATTTATATTCTGGAAAAACAGTGCCTGATCAGGGGTGTTCCCCTCAAACTTTGGAGAAATATACTCTCCATCAATAAAATGAGAAATGTAACCTCGGTCAATGTCTTGGACACAGCGTTTGCTGTTTATCACAGTTTTTAAAGGTGATTTCAGATTCATCAGAACGCAATACCCTAATTCCAGCCGGGACGGTAAGCCACAGCCTTCATCTCGATATAGTTATACCCCGGAGGTCTCGCCTCAATCGTGGTTCGAGCCGGCTGCCTCCCCGTTTGATCAAAATACCCTGCATACACGGAATTATATGCCTGAAAATCATCCATCGTTGCCAAAAAAACCGTCACATCAATCACATGAGAGAGATCACAACCGAGTGCTGCCAGGACAGTTTTCATATTATCAAACACCACATGGGTTTGACGGGTAATATCATAGGAAATCACTTCCCCAGCTGAGTCCCGAACTAATCCAGCTTCCTCACCCGTTTCAGCATCTCGCGCTCCCAGACCGCATAGGTACAGAAAAGGACCCGCCTCAACAACATGGGCATATGCCCCCAATGGCGCTGGTGCGTTTTCAGTCAGTGTCAACGATTTTGCAGGAGGAAACAGTTCAGTAGATAACGTATTCATCTCAGGGTCAACTCACAATCCTTGTTTTTATCCCACCAAATTAACGTAATTGGGTTTAAATTACCACATTATCCATTGCAGCGATTACATCACTTCCATTCGAGCACCGCTGCACCTGTTCCCCATAAAGGGCCGTAGTAATGCAACAATGCTGGCGGAATAGAGGCTCTGGGTGTATTCGATTCCAAAACGCCCATCAGCCAGTAAAATGCCTTAAACATCATTTCGGGTGATGCCTCTTTGGCGTAAGTCTCAGAAAGTTTCAGCGCTTCTTCATAGCTTGCCGACTGAAGAAGTGTCAGCATTCTTTGATTCCATTCGTTCTCGGCTTCACTAGAAAGTCGGTCTTCAGCAGGCAGAATGTCTTCTGTTAGAAACCGATTGGATAATGAGGACACACAAGCAAGCACTGCCCTCTGTTTACTCTCTGCTAAGGCCTGTGACACCGCACGACCCAGGGCCATAGAATGGTCTTTGCCGCAGTAGATATTGGAAGACAAAATCACCACAGGAATATCCCCGTTGGGGTTAAAAAAGTGCTGAAACACCAAGCTTCCTGTATCGATGGGGAAGCCTGGGTAGTTGACCCCCTTGGTTGCCAACCCGGCTTGTTCTGCAAAATGCATTACGCGCTGTGTTAGAGTGACATCCACTGGAAAAGAAAATTCGAGATTACCCAGTTCATGCCAGTTTTCATCGACATGAACCCCTGAGGGATTGGGATCCAACTGAAATGAATGTCCCAATACAGAAATCCACTGAGCACTGTAAAGAACATAAACGTCTGGTTTCACGGAAAGCGCCGATTCACCCGCACGGAGCATCGCCTGTTTCAGATCTGACCAATTTTCGGCAGGTCCCAAGGCAAGGTGCGCCAGTCCTGGTATCCAGAAGGCTTTTTCAATCCGGGCCTGATTGACGCTTGTTTGAGCGGCAGTAGTCATCGTATTCATTTGGGAACTCATCGGGCCAGCACCTCTGGAATTCTAGCGGTCGTTAAATCCCATTCTGCCACCACATTACCCGTGCCAATGACCGTACCGTAGCCGTGGATTTGCGCCGGCATTTTTGGGAAACCCATCGCCGCAAGCATCCAAACCAAAGACCCGGCCTTCACTTCTGCAAAGGTCTTTTCCATAAAATCAGGCAAAATAGCCATCAATTCATCCAAATTGCCCTGACGCATCAGCTCTATGACACGCATATCGTAAAGATACTGGGCATGGCTAAAGACATGTTCTTGACTCATATCTTCGGGGCAGTCGGGTTCTCGGTCAAAATGCAGATGAGATAAGGTATTACTGGCCGCCAGTACGGCCCGGCGTCCGGTTTTTTGGATGGCTTTTTGGGTAGCCCGCCCCAGTTTAATCATCTGGTCTTGCGCTACATCGTGAGCAAAGTAATAGGGCGAATTATTGGCAGATATACCGACCACCGGGATGTCCCAGTCTGGATTCAGCATATGCAAAGAGACGATAGTGCCGTAATCGACTCTAAATTGGGGGTTGGTCATTTTTTTGGCAAGCAAGCCTTCTTGGGTGGCCTCTTCTGCAATGACAGAGGCGAGTTCAACATCCACATCCATCGAAAACTCATACTGAAAGAGATGCGGAAAAATAGGATCCACAGATAGCCCGGATAAATGGGGGACGTGAAGGACATGATGCCCCACCACCGTTTGCCAGTGCGGGCTGTGAACCAGAATAACATCGGGCTTGAGTGCCTTGATTTTTTCTCGGCATTGCTGATAGGCCCAACGAAGATTTTCCCAACCGCCCTGAGAACGGGGTTTGTTCTGAGGCGGATTCTCCCCGTAGACCAAATGGGGAGGATGGGGGGCTAAAAACCCTGCCAGGATTTCACCCCGAGAAGACAAACCCTGAGAAGTAGAATTTACAGGCATCAGAAAGGCCTCTATGGATTTTCATTTCACACACGAACCCGGTAAAAAAGCGGCAATAAGCAGTCCGTTTGCAGATTATCTCCTAAAGCACGCCCTACTGTAAATATTTTATTCCCGGGGTGTGCGTCTTTAAAGAACCCTAGAATTGACGTCCCTGCGTCATTTATGGCAAAGTTATGACACAGTATGGAATCAATTTCACTCATTTCAATTGGGAGGGTCAGCTATCTTAAACTCCATGCGTTTTTCCAAATTCATCGCCCTGGTTTGCCCCAACGGGAAGGATCCCATTGAGAAATACAGCGAATCCCTCGAGCAAATTCAATTGGCCGACGACGCTGGCTTCCACGGGATCTGGCTGTCGGAAAATCATTTCTCTTCAAAGCCAGGTCTCCCTAATTTTCAAGGCGAAATTGGAATCACTCCCAAACCCCTGCTGTTTGGGATGAAGATTGTTGAGAACACCCGACAAATTCGGATTGGTACTGCCGTTCGCAATATTGTGTTTACTCACCCGCTCTTGGTTGCAGAAGAAGCTCTCACCTTTGATTTACTCTCTAAGGGCCGTCTGGATCTGGGGGTTGGATGCGGTTACCGTCCTTGGGAATTTGAAGGTTGGAAGATCCCACGAGAAGAGGCAAAAGATCGGTTTTTAGAATCCTTGGAGATACTAGACCAGGCGATGCGCGGAAAACCCTTCTCCTTTAAGGGCGGTTTTTACGATATTCCAGAAGTCTCCCTCGTCCCTCAACCCAGCTATACTCTGCCCAGACCCAATATTTACCTAGCCAGTGGTGATATGGAGCAAGTGAAACTGGCAGCAAGTAAAGACTACGGGGTAATGTCATTCTCAACTTCGAGCAAAGAGCATCTGATAAACCTCTACAACACGTATTGCGATGTGGCCACCCCGTTGGGGTTTAACACGCACCGAGATCGCTTTCCGATCACCCGGCAAATATACATTCACCGCGATCCTGCAGTGGTTGATGAATACGCCCGGCGCAATCTCCCCCACTACCAGGCAGCGTTGGGAGATTTTAAGGCCTGCCCGCCACTGGAAGAACTTAAAAAGCTCTATATCATTGGCACACCCGAAGAATGTGTCTCTCAATTACAAGCCTTGAGAGACGATATGGGCTGTACCCATGTGATTTTGTGGTTTAACTTTGGCTGGTTAACACATGCAGAAGTGATGGCCCAAATGCAGCTATTTGCCTCAGAAGTAATGCCTCATTTTGCCAGTTCTCCGGCGCTTTCTGGGATTAAGGCATGAGTACAAAACTAAAACCTGCCAAGGAAAAATCTCTCTCAAATGTTGAAGAAACGCTGCCTTGGAGGCGGTTACTGACCGTTACCCGTGACGATGCCCCTGAACTAAGTTTTGATGGATTTATCGCCATTACAGACGGTTCACTCAAAGCCTCTAGCCGCGATGATAAAATCAATATCCCCACACAGCTTAAGCATTGGCAAGATTTTTGCCCCACAGATGGGCACACCCGTCTCTGGACTCGCTCTCTCATGAAGCCGTTTCAACTACTGGTATTAATGCCTCGACTGGTCCGAACACACTTAAAGCTGGAGCCAGCGGATTTTGCATTAATGATGGGGTCTCATAACGGAGAACCTCAGCATATTCAAGCCTTGTTTAGCCTACTGAAGCGACACGAACTGACCCCAGACCATCTCCTCTGTCCTGAATGTTACCCAATGGATGCAGCCACCAGCCGCCAACTGAAAATCGTGAACGAAAAAGCATCCAGACTGTATCATCCTTGCAGCGCAAAGCACTGCGCTTATAGATTGGCAAGCCAAACCTTAGAAGCACTACCAGAAGAGCTTAGAGAGAATTACTGCGATCCCGAACACCCCCTCCATCAAGAAACCCAACGGCTGCTCCAGTTGATGCTTGAGTTATTTGTGGATTTCCCCACAACTGTGGACGGATGTGGTCTCCCCAGTTTTGGATTACACCCCCTGCAACTCGCCAAGCTTTATCAAACCTGGGCGCAACCATTATCAGACGATCTCTCCAGTCGGTTCGATCGCCATTTTCAACCCACGCTCAGCCCGTTTTGGCATGTACTTCGCGAAGTGATGATGCGCGAAGCTTGGCTGATTGGCGGTACCGATCGGCTGGATACCCGGTTACTCCAAGGAAAAGTATGGGCTGAACTACCCCCGGTATACGCCAAAGAAGGTGCTGATGGACTGCTCGCTGTTGGGCTACCTGCTGAGACTGATTATCCTGACGGGTTAGGGATTGTGATTAAGTTGGCCTCAGGCTACCAGCCGGATGTCTTAGAGACTGTGTTGCATTTTACACTGTATTCTCTGGGGATTCTCTCCCATCCGCCAAAACCATCCGCGCCCTCCTTGCAATATCACTGGCCGATGCTGCGACTATAGAAAGTTCAATCTGGGCAAATGAAAAAAGCACTTGTGGGACAGCTATTGGGGCAACGGTTTGAGTTATTTGATATCTCTCAACCCGTACATAGTAAAACCGCAGCCTTTCCAGGAGATACACCGTTTTCTAAAACCCAAACCCTTTCTTATGCTGACAGTGGGGTGATTAATCTTTCTGCCTTTACGATGAGTCCTCATATTGGTACCCATGCGGATGCACCTGTTCATATTTTAGGAAGCCTAGGACAGGCCGAAACCCCTCACGCCAGCGATCTCAAGCTAACACAGTATATGGGGCCCTGTAGGGTGATAGACTGTATCCCGTCTGGCAAAACACAGACCGATGAATGCCTTAACACATCCAGTTCAGGGATTGCTGAGGTCTGTCGTGACTGGGAGATGCTGGGTGATCCTGACAAACCTGTGCGTGTTCTCTTAAAGACCCGCAGTGTTTCTGAACCTGAGGTATTTGCAAATGATTACGCCAGTATCAGTCCTGAGCTTGCCGCCTGGTTTGGACAAAGGCATGTACTGCTTGTCGGGATCGATACGCCTTCGGTGGACCCGGTGGATTCCAAAAGGCTCCCTGCGCATCACCAATTACTCAAACACGGCATTGTTTGGCTTGAAAATTTGGATTTATCGGCTGTTGAGGCGGGCAACTACGAGTTAATCGGCCTGCCGCTTAAAATGACAGAGCTGGAAGCCTCTCCTGTCAGAGCGGTATTGCTTAAAAAAATAAATTAGGGCCGCGTAATCCCATATAAATCGATGTACTTATCCCACAGATAATCGATAAAGTACGTGGGGTTTAATGATTCTCCGGTCACACGTCGGAGAATCTGGTCCGGTTTTTCGATACGGCCGACCGAATAGATTTTTTCGCGCATCCAATCATTCACAACAGACCACTGACCGCGCCGGATAGTATCGGATACAC
>CAZZIY010000079.1:0-8772 GCA_964654525.1 uncultured Vampirovibrionales bacterium
ATAAAAATAAAACGACTGACCTCTCGGACCTGATACACTTTTGAGTATGTCTGGATCTTCATTTAATTTGAGCTTATTGCCGAAATTAATACGGCTTCTGTTGGTGCCACTGCTGCTACTGACCGTCGGAGCTGGATGGTACTTACTGACCACACCTGGGCTTAAACCCGTGGTGATTAATGTCAACCAGCCACCTACGCTTATTGTTGAACCAGCAAATCCGGTTCAGTTAGGTAAGGTGCCTACGGATAGCCAGGTTAATACCGAAGTCTTTCTCTATAACTTGGGCGGGCACCCTTTGATTATTAAAGAGGTGAGTGCTTCCTGCGGCTGTACGGTTGCCAAACCGGACAAAACCTATATTGAACCTGGAGATCTCGCCCGGCTCTCAATTACTCTGGATACCAGCATCAAGTTGGGCCATGTGGAAAAAACCGTCACCATTGTCTCCAATGATCCGGTTCGCCCGGTGGTGACGGTCCAATTGAAGGGTCAGGTGATGGCCATTGTGATGGGGCATGAAAAAATAGCGGTGAAAGACCCCACGGTTCTGTTTAAAGGAAAATGTGCAGAATGCCACGTGAAAAAAGGGATTGGTAAGACAGGTGCGGCTTTATTTAGGGCCGATTGTGCCATGTGCCACGGTGATAGCGCACAAGGCCATGTTGCAAAGGCACTGGTACCAGGGCCTTATCATTCACGTGAGTTTCGCCAGCAAATTCGCCAGATTATTGCAAGCGGATCGCCTCACACCCCCCAAATGTCTCCTTTTAGTCAAAAAAACGGGGGGCCTTTGAGTGAGGGGCAGATTGACTCTCTGGTACAGTATTTGGGCTATCTTTCCCAAAAAGTGAAAACTGAAAACACGCACACTGAAAGCGTTCACTCCAAGGCATCATCTCGGTAGTATTGCGCTGATTGTGCCAAAACAAGCGCGGCTTGAGCCCTCACCAGCCAGCTATCATCGTTAAGCGCATCGACCACTTGGGGTAAAAGCTCTGAAAGTAGTTCTCGGTGTGTGTAAGTGTAGGATAAATAGGCGCTCATCACCGTCAGGCGGATGTAACTGGCCTGCTTATCTGGGCTAATCAGTGCTTGCTGATAGGCGGCTTTGAGTGCCGGTAGGGCTGAGTCACCCAGCTTGGAAAGGGCTTCTGCGACAGCTTTTCGCACGTTGGGATCCTCATGCCCAAGAATGCCAATCATGGCAGAGACCGCACTGTAAGCTCTGAGTTCCCCCAGTGCAATAGCGGCATTGGTTATCACGCTTGGCTCTCGGTCTTGCAGGCGTTGAATTAATATGGGCACAGCTTCATTGAGTGCCGTGGGCGCGGATGGATTTCTGGTAGAAGAAGGCTTGGGTCTTACTTCTGCGGCTTTTTCCGGTCTGTAAAACTTACGGCCCTCGTAGAGTGCGTCAAAACCCGCTCTGTGAGTCGCTTCAATAGACTCTTCTAGCGTTTGGAACAGGCAGGCTTCGTGCCCCAGGGGATTGGGAATCAATTTTTTTCCCTGCGGGGATTGAATCGACATTGCAGGCACAGCAAAGGCTTCTATCCAGCCCTCTAGTTGCTCAATCCGGGTTTTCTTGATGTGAATAAAGCTCATACACGAAGGGTTTCTCTACAAACGATCACAGGCGATCACAGCCGGTAGTCTATCGGTAATATCTTCAGGCCCCATAGCAGATTGGCCTAACTCGTTTGCGGCAAGGTCACCTGCCGCACCATGAGTGTAGACTCCCACACAAGCGATGAGCTCTGGGGATAAATCTTGAGATGCTAATAGGCCGCCCAGGTACCCTGTCAGAACATCTCCACTGCCGCCTTTGGCCATTCCTGCATTGCCGCTGGTGTTTATCCAAATTCGAGGTGTATTTTTATCATTATCACCTGGGCTCGAAATCAGTGTGGTGGGTCCTTTGAGCACCACAGTTGCCTGGTAGCGCTGCCTGCATTCATTGAGCCAGCGGACAGGATCCAGTTCCACCTCTTCGCGGGGAATCTTCAAAAGTCGAGCGCACTCTCCGGCATGGGGGGTCAGTATCACACCAGGGTGAAAAACAGGGGCTTTTTTCAGTGTACTCAGGTGGTAAAGTGCATCAGCATCCAAAACCGCCGGCAGAGACTGATCGCAAATTTGCTTAAACAGAGAAACACACAAGGTTTTTGCTTCTGCACTTCTGCCTAACCCAGGCCCTACTGCTATAACATCATACTTCTCGAGATCAATCTCCTCCAGTGTCAGTGTGTCAGAGAGAAGCTGTCTCATCACCGCATGGGACAATTGAATGCTGCCAAAGACATCTTGGGTGGTTGCTAGTGTCACCAGGCCCACACCCGATTTTAAGGCAGCTTCGCTCGCCATGGCCGCAGCCCCTGGCATCAGGGTACTGCCTGCAATCAGTAATAGATGACCGTAATCGTACTTTTGTGTTTCTGGATCTCGGGTTTGCGGCAATAAATGGGTCACAACAGCTCGGTCTAGCCGACGAAAGGGACTGGGGTCTTGTTCGATTAAAAAATGGGGGATGCCAATATCAGCCACCGTAATTTCACCGGCATAACGCCTACCAGGATACAGATAAAGTCCGGGTTTTCCGCAAGCAAGGGTAACGGTACGGTCTGCCATCACGGCTGTATCCCCAAAAGGGTTTCCAGAAAGCCCGTCTAGGCCAGAGGGAATATCAATCGAAACAATTCGGGCTGATTCAGCCTCATTGTCTTGAGAGCCTTTCACTTCGTTCATAACAGCAGCCAGCGCTTTTTCTAGCCCGCTTAATGGCCGGTTCAGACCGCTGCCAAAAAGGCCGTCTACCACGATGTCAGCTCTGAGAATCTGATTAAAGGCCTCCTCTTGTTCGAGATCGGCCACAATGATTTCAATGGGGTAGTGTGCCAGGATATTGGCGTTAATTTTTGCATCCCCTCGGTAGTGCTCTAAAGGTTGGGTACAGATAACCACAACATCAAAATAACTTGCCGGTTTAGCAGCTGTTTGAGCAAGGAGTCTGGCGCATGCAAACCCATCTCCGCCGTTATTGCCAGGCCCACACACAATCACTATCGTTGTATTTGGTCGAGCGGCAAGCTCAATCTCTTTTAACACGGCATCCGCCACTTTTCGGCCTGCTGCTTCCATCAAAAGGAGTCCAGGAATCCCCAAAACCTCAATGGCTTGCGTATCAATAGCAGACAAATTTCCAATTAATTTCGGATTCGCGGCTATTGCGTCTGTGTCGACGTTGCTGTGCGTATTGTCAATGAGTGTTTTCATGGCGGTTTTTATGATACGACAAAATAGACAGTCTGATAGAAAGTCTTTTTTAGTGAGTGAAGCCGAAAAACCATTTGATTGGGAAGAAATCCTTGGCGTCTACAAGCCCCATACCTGTAATCTTAGGGCGGCTTGTTGCTCTGTTTCTACCCCCAGTGTTCCTGTGGACGAGTTGATGAAAATGGCAGCTGACGGTGATGAGTTTAGCCGCGATTTCCTGAGTGTCTTTTTGCCTCACGCTAATCATCAAGCCGCCCGCGATTTTTATCCCGAGCAACCAGACCATATCGACCGGGTTTTGGAAATGGTCTCTGGGCAAAACACCAAGGTGAAGATGGATCCAGAATCGGTGGTCTTTTATCACTGTCAGTACCTAGGAGAAAACCGCCTCTGTCAGGTGTATGAAGACAGACCGGCTTTTTGCCGTAAATATCCTTCCAGCCCGCTGAATATCCTGGTCAAAGGATGCGGCTACGAAGGCTGGGTGGCCTCCTGTAAGGCCAAACTGCTCAGTCTGGGATATGAAGTCTCTGGGGGCTAAGACAAAATGAGGGATCTGTTAAAGCCCCTGATGATAAAACCACAGATACTAAAACCACTTTTGCTGTTGCTGGTATTCTCTGGATGGGCACTTTGGCAGCAAGGGTTTCTGTCTGTTGCAGAGCAAGGCAATTCCCAACAGGCCAGCTCCCCAGTTCAGGTTATCGACGGGGATTTGATCCGGGTGGGGATAAGCAACAATGCCATGGAGTCGTTAGAACATCACCGGGTCCACATTACAGCCAATAAGCCCTTTGTGTTGAGAGGTACCACCGCAGGAGGGCCATCGCTTCAACTCTTTTCTGCGGGTGTTGTCCTCACTGTTTCTCGAGACAAACAAGGCATCTGGGTCTCTGATGCCGCTAAAAAAAGAGTTTGGGGTCCTTTTTCAGGAAGCCTTCGACTAGAACCAGAGTCAGAATCGAGCAATCAGTGTGAAACGTGCACGCCTGATGAGACGACCATGTTGTTTCATCTGCCCGAACTTCGCCGGCGGGGTCGTGTTCCCAGTTATCGTGGGCTTTTTGAGCTAATCCCTGCCGTATCCAGTCAGGATAAACTTATTCTGGTCAATATTTTGCCGGTGGATGAATATCTTAAAGCAGTGGTGCCCAATGAGCTGCCCCCCCGTTTTGGCTATGAAGCGACCAAGGCCCAGGCTGTTGCAGCCAGAAATTACGCAGTTCGCCCGAGAGAAAAGCCTTGGCCCCAATTTGATATCTGTGATTCACAGTACTGCCAAGTTTATTTTGGGGCAGGAACCGAAGTGGCTTCAACCAATCAAGCTCTCAAAGAAACTCAAGGTTTGTTCGCCCTGTATCAGGGCGAACCCATTTTGGCCCTGTACAGCTCTTCACACGGGGGCTATTCAGAATCTTACAGCAATGCGTTTTCAGACCCAAAAACACAGCAGTTTCCGGCCCCTCCTATCGCCTATCTGAGCGGGCATGCGGATTATCCCGAAGTGGAGGCCGCAGCAGGTGATCTCCGACAAGAGGCAGCGGCCAGAAAATTTTGGACAGATCTCGATGTTCGTAGTTTCGATCAACTGTCGCCCCATTACCGTTGGAAGCGGTATTGGACGCTTTCTGAACTAACGGCTGTGTTAAACCAATCATTGCGGAACATATCGGTTACCGGGGGTACTCGTGGATTTGTAACTCCGGCCTTTGGCCCCGTGGATACCATTGGCACGCTGCGATCGATTAAAATCTTGGAGCGAGGGGTGTCTGGCAAAGCAATGCGGCTGGAAATTTCGGGCTCAAAAGGGCGTTGGCGTCTGGATAAGGAATTGGTGATTCGCAAGGCCTTTCTAAAGGCAGGTAAAATGCTGCCCAGTGCCAACATCGTGATTAACCGGGTAGACAACACAGTACTTGTTCGATCAAAACACCGTAAACACAAGGCAAAACACCACAAAAAATGGGTAGGGCTTGAGATTGTGGGCGGTGGTTTTGGCCATGGCGTTGGCATGAGTCAACTAGGGGCCAGCTGGATGAGCGATCATCATCAGAGCTTCAAGGCTATTTTGTCTCATTACTACCGAGGAATCCAGCTGGGTAGCCGCCCGGTGGTGGTAGAAAACGGTTTGGCCAAGCGAGTGCACTTTTATAGCCCTGCCAAAGAGGGGACCCTCAGGGTGGAGGCCGGTCCAGGGGAAGGCGCTGTGACTGTTGTTCTTAATGGCTCGCCTATGTGGTTCTCAGATACCAATACACCGCGGAAAAAAGTGAAAGCCGTTGTTGTGCTACCGTTATGGGAAAAGCGCAAGAATGTGCTGACGGTCTACCCCGACACGGAGGACCCCAAACGCTCCGTGAAAGCCTGGATTGAGATAGGCAATACATTGAAATAACGCGGGCTAAATACTCACGAGTGCTCGGGGACCTGCGGCCACCAAGTGTTCTACGCCTTTGAATTGTTTGAAATTTTCCACAAACATGGCGGCAAGTTTTGCTGCGGCCGTATCGTAAGCGGCTACATCTTTCCAGGAATCCCGTGGATTGAGGAGTTCGCTGGGGACACCAGGGCAGGATTGAGGCACGGCCATGTTAAAAATGGGGTGGGTCTCAAAGGGCTGTTTTTCTAAATCACCGTTGAGCGCTGCTGTAACCATTGCCCGGGTGTAAGGGATGCTAATGCGGCTACCCACCCCGTAGGGTCCACCCATCCAGCCCGTGTTGATCAGATAGACATTGACCTTGTGGTGATTGATTCGGTCTTTCAGTAATGCTGCATAGACAGAGGGGTTTCTGGGCATAAACGGGGCACCAAAACAGGTCGAAAAGGCAGCCACGGGGTCAACAATCCCGCGTTCTGTTCCGGCCAGTTTGCTGGTGTAGCCACTAATAAAGTGATATTGGGCTTGAGCATCCGTGAGTTTGGCCACAGGCGGCATCACCCCAAAGGCATCCGCGGTCAGAAAGATAATGGTGCTGGGGTGAGGGGCCATTCCAGAGGGACTGGCATTGGGGATGTAGTGAATCGGGTAGCCCACACGCGAGTTTTCGGTGAGGGAGCCGTCATCATAGTTGGCTATTCTGCTGACGGGGTCAATCACCACGTTTTCGCAAATAGACCCAAAGCGAATCGCATCCCAAATTTCAGGTTCATTTTTTTGAGACAGTTTGATGGCTTTGGCATAACAGCCACCTTCAAAGTTGAAGATGCCGTCTTGAGACCATCCGTGCTCATCATCACCTATCAAAATTCGTTCGGGATCGGCAGACAATGTGGTTTTTCCGGTGCCAGAAAGGCCAAAAAATAGTGCCGATTTGCCGTCATGACCCACGTTGGCAGAGCAGTGCATCGGAAACACGTTTCGCTCTGGCATCCAGTAGTTCATCGTACTGAAAATGCCTTTTTTCATTTCACCGCAGTAGTGTGTGGCGGCAATCAAAATCATTTTCCGCTCAAAATTGAGCAAAATTCCGGCTTCAGAATTGACACCGTCTGTCTTGGGGTCCAGCTCCAGTCCAGGGGCTGAAACCACCGTAAACTCTGGTGAAAATCCTTGGAGCTGCTCGGCCGAGGGGCGGATAAACAGTTGATGTACAAACAGATTTTGAGATGCCAGCTCGTTGATAAAGCGGACTTTTAATGCGTAGCGGGCATCGGCCCCAGCAAAGCCGTCAAAGATATAGAGGTCTTTATCCGCCAGATAGCGCTGCACTTTTTGGTAGACCCGCTCAAAAACTTCCGTTGAAATGGGTTTGTTGACCGTACCCCAATCAATCGTGCTGTGAACTTCAGGCGTGTCGACGATAAAACGGTCATTGGGTGACCGTCCGGTGTAATGTCCGGTTTCAACCACGAAGGCGCCTGTGTCGGCGAGTCTGCCTTCCCCTTGCTGTAAGGCAATTTCGACTAAGCGTGCCGGGGATAGTTGATAATGCTGTGTTTTGCTTGTGGAAATGCCTGTGTAGCTGATGTAATCAGTCATGATCAGATCTCCTCAAAATGGAATGCTCAACCCGGGAATATCCTAACCCAAAGCAGTGCGAAAAACCAGAGGGATTCTCAATCACAAGAATACCTTAAAAAACAGGCAATACGGGACAAGTTTCAATAGGCTACGCGAGCGTTAGATATCGCGAATCCGCATCCCGAGATCATCGGACTCCAGGGTCTCTTCCTTGTCTGGATCAAATTCGTCTTCTTGCGGTGCTTCTGCCACTTCTTGATGGGGTTGGGGGGCAACAGGGGGTGGTGTCTTTCCGGCAGGGGCAGCTGCGGATACTTTTTCTCGTTCGCGCTTGATTGTGAGATCTTCGGGTGGCATTTCCGGAGGGCGCAGTTTGTCCACCCGGTTTTTGAGTTCTTTCTGAAGTGGAGAGGGGAGTTTAAGCACATGGCCAAGCCAGGAGTCTACATATGCCTTAATCAGCTTGCGAATAACAGCGATATCTTCTGTCTCGTTGCCGATAACTTTATCAGAACGGTAGTAGTTATCAATGTCTGTGGCTAGATCGGCGATCTGTTTGGCAAAGTAATTTTGGATATCTTCCGGCAGTAAGCAGAGGTAACTAAATGCGCGGTGAGAACTGTTGTGGTTATCATAGGCGCGGCGCTTCATTTTGGCTTTATGAATGGCCATGACCCGATTGGCACCACCAAAGCTCTTGTAGGCACGGTTTAGCTCTTCCATATCGAGGTGCTTATCGCACATCGTGATAATACCTTCGCAGGTCGTGATCTGTAGCAGCGGCGGCATGGCTATCAGCAAATTCATCATCAAGGCCAGATGTGGCTGCCCGTCGTACCAACGCCGCCTTTGCATGGCGGGTTGGCTTGCCTGGCGGTAAAGTGAGTTATATTCCATAAAACTGATAAAACCCAATCGCTGCGGTCTCAAACATTACGGTGTCTTGTGGGTGACAGTAAGTAGGCGGTCTCCAAACCAACCGTTCTTGTATCTGACAGGCTCATACCAGACACGGTCATTATAGACGAAGTGAGCGATTTTTCAATATGCAGGCAATTTAGACCTGAAAGGCTTGAAAAATACCCGGGTGGTTGAGGCGGGCTTCTTGGAAACCTTCGGGAATCAATTTGGGTGGTTGGGTTGCTTTCTCAACTTGATCATGACTCGGTTTACTGGCCACCAGACCCGCCTTAGTCATCAGACCTGCCACGGCCATATAGGTGATCAGTCCCAGCCCGCCTGCAAGACTGTAACGGCCCACATAGCCCATTTTTTCTAGTTTTAAGAGCCGGCTTAGCGGGGTGTTAAACATGGTTGCCGCAAAAACCGCACTGCCTGGAATGACGCTTAAGTACGACGGCCACCGAGTGACTCCCGACTTGTAGCCTTTCGCTGTCAGACGTTTTTGCCAAGGTTGAATCACGTCAACGTCGATTAGACTGAGAATAACACCGGCAAAAATAAAGTTGAAAACAATAGTTCCGAGCATCTTGGGCTAGAAGTTTAGTTTTTGTATCCGTTTAAGTGCATCT
>CAZZIY010000080.1:0-2199 GCA_964654525.1 uncultured Vampirovibrionales bacterium
AGAACACGTTGATCAACTAGAACGTGAGCGTGGTATTCCCAAAGACGTTACTTTGAGCTCATTAAAAGAGGCCATGGTCGCAGCCTACAAACGTTATGCCAAATTGAATGATACCCATGGCTATGAATGCAAACTGCTGGAGCGCACCGGTGAGATTGGTGTTTTCCAACTGCTGGACGTGGTGAAAGAAGTGAAGGTGAAACCCGTTCTCAGCGAAGAGGAGCTGGCTGAAATAGAAGCTGCCAAGCTCGAAGCGGGCCCTGTCGAACCAGAACTCGATGAAGACGGCAACCCCATAGAAGAGATTCGCCCCCTGGAGCAGATTTCCCTCAAGGATGCCCGTAAGATTAAGGCAGACATCGAGCTGGGTGAAATTCTGGAAATTGAAGTCACCCCGGATGAGTTTGGCCGTATCGCCGCCCAATCTGCCAAGCAGGTGATTATGCAACGAATTCGCGAAGCTGAGAAAATGCTGGTTCAGCGAGAGTTTGAAGAAAAACGTGGTCAAGTCACCACCGGTATTGTGCAACGAATTGAGGGCCGCAACGTGGTCGTCAATATTGGTAAAAGCGAAGCCATTCTGCCGCCTCGTGAACAGTTGCCGGGTGAGTACTACCGGGTTGGCAATAAGTTGAGAGTCTTTGTTTCAGATTTGCGAGACTCAGGTCGAGTACCCCAAATTATTGTTTCTCAGGCCCATCCCGCCATGGTGCGAGAAGTCTTTGAGCTGGAAGTGCCTGAAATTGAAGATAATATTGTCGAAATTAAGAGCATTGCCCGAGAAGCGGGCTACCGGACCAAGGTGGCTGTTACGTCTAATGACCCGGATGTTGATCCACAGGGAGCCTGTATCGGTTCTCGTGGTAGTCGGATTCAGGCCATTGTCAACGAGCTGAAGAACGAGAAAATTGATATTATTCGCTGGTCAGAAGACCCGGTGCAGTTTATTACCCATGCCTTGGCGCCGGCAAAAATAGTGCGTGTTGAAGTTGACGCGGAAAACCCCAATTTCCCCCGTGCCTTTGTGATTGTGCCGGACGATCAACTGAGTCTGGCCATTGGCCGCGAAGGTCAGAATGTTCGACTGGCAGCTAAGCTCACGGGTTACAAATTGGATATCAAGAGCTTGAGTCAAGTGCCGGCCCCGGATGCCCAACCGGGGTATGCGGAAGATGCTTATGAAGATTTTCACCAGGCAGGCGAACTAGAACCAGGCCAGCCAGATCAGGTTCAGCCAGATCAGGTTCAGCCAGATCAGGTTCAGCCAGAAGAAGGGCTTGCTGAAGAAGTTATGTCTCAGGAGCAGCCAGCGGCTGAAGAGACCCCAGCTTAGTTCTCCACGACTTGCCTGCCTATATCAGGATGTGCGTGCGGATGTGCGTTACTTGCCGGCAGCAGTTTCCACGCGAAACACTGCTCAGACTCACGCTAACCCCAGACGGCGTGGTCCTGAATCCGGGGCTGAATCTCGGGCCAGAAAACAGGCGTTTTCAGGGCCGATCTGCATATGTGTGCCGGGAGCAAACGTGTCGGACACAGGCCATTCGAGGTAAAAAGCTACAGCGTGCGTTGAAAAAGCCGATCCCGGATGCTATAGTTAAAGCCCTTGAATCTATCTCGCTGGATATCCCCCCTCAATAATGCATATTATGATCACAAAGGAAGTCCCCTCACGTGACAGCCACCAAAATTCGCGTCTATGAACTCTCCAAACTGTTGGACCTTTCCAACAAAGAGGTTATCGATCTCTTGCAGTCTCAGTTTCAGCTTGAGATCAAAAGCCACTCCAGTTCGGTCGACCAAGCGGTGGCCGACAAATTGGTCGCTGCCGTTAAAGGGAAGGCAGAGGCTGTTAAACCAACTCCTGCTGCCAAACCCGTGGCCGCCGCTGAACCACCTCAAGCCTCTCGTGCGGCAGATTCTGCTGTAAAAACGCCGGTGAAAAATCCAACAACACCGATCTCGCCCCAAAAGCCTGTAGCGGCTCAGCCCCCTGAACAGAAAGCTGTACCTGCCCAAAAACCAGTACCGCAAGCGCCGACACAAGCACAAAGCCCGTCGCCTGCCCAAAAACCAGTACCGCAAGCGCCAACTCAAGCTCAAAGCCCGTCGCCTGCCCAAAAGCCAGCTCCGCAAGCGCCAACTCAAGCACAAAGCCCGTCGCCTGCTCAAAAACCTGCACCGCAATCTCCCTCGCGT
>CAZZIY010000080.1:2299-8763 GCA_964654525.1 uncultured Vampirovibrionales bacterium
TCAAGCACAAAGCCCGTCGCCTGCTCAAAAACCTGCACCGCAATCTCCCTCGCGTAATTCTCAGCCTTCAATGTCAAGCCCTGCTGTGAGTGGAAAGCAATCACCCGCTCCCGTTGAGGAAGAAGCGGAGATAAAAACGGTTCGTCTGGATGACTCTATCACCATCCGTGATTTGGCAATCCTACTCGATGTTCGAGAAACAGAGATTATCAAATGTGTTTTCATGAAGGGCGTGATGGTCACTGTGAATCAAACAGTCGATACGGCCTTTGCCCGCTCCATCGCCAAAGAATTTGGGTTTGAGATTGAAGAAAAAGCAGCGGACAGCAAAAGTACGGAAGAATACAGCACAACCGCAACATTTGAGAAGAAAAAACTGGATGAAACTCAGTTTGACCATCTCTTAGAGCGTTCTCCCGTTGTCTCTATTATGGGACACGTTGATCACGGTAAGACCTCGTTGCTCGATGCGATCCGACAAACCCGTCACAAAATTGTCGATGGGGAAGCCGGCGGTATCACTCAGAGCATTGGGGCCTACACGGTTGAAAAAGACGGCAACCGGATTGTGTTTCTCGATACCCCTGGTCACGAAGCCTTCACTGCAATGCGGATGCGCGGAGCGAAATCAACGGATATTGCCATTCTGGTGGTCGCGGCTGATGATGGGGTGATGCCACAAACGATAGAAGCCATTAACCACGCCAAAGCGGCACAAATTCCTATCATTGTTGCTGTCAATAAAATTGATAAGGCCGATGCCGATCCCGACAAAGTTTTGGTGCAGCTCTCTGAACACGGTTTAGTTGCTGAAAAATGGGGTGGGGAAACACTTACCGTTGAGGTCAGTGCTCTGCAAAAACTAGGACTCGAAGATGTGCTGGAAACCATTATTTTGGTCTCAGAACTCTTGAACCTGAAAGCCGATAAAACCGTTCCGGCCGAAGGCGTCATTATTGAGGCGCGTTTGGATAAACGTAAAGGACCGGTGGCAACCGCGCTGGTTCAAAACGGTACGCTCAGTGTTGGAGAGAACGTATTGATCGGCTCTGTCGGCGGTCGTGTCCGTGCATTGCTGAACGATAGTGGTGAGCGCGTGAACAGTGCCGGACCATCTACACCAGTTGAAATTCTGGGTCTCAGTGAAGTTCCCAATGCAGGTGATATCTTTACGGTGATCCGAGACGAGAAGGTGTTTAAGCAACGCCTGAACGAAGAACGCCTGAAAGATAGAGAGCAAAGAATGACCAACCGCTCGATTATTCCTGGGATCAGTGCCCCAACTGACCGCATGGGTATTGAGGACGAGCAGAAAGAGTTTAATATTATTGTGAAAGCCGACACACAAGGCTCGGCAGAAGCAGTAACAGATGCCTTAATTGCACTCAGCACAGATGAAATTCAAATTAAAATTATTCACTCTGGGACAGGCAATATTACAGACGCGGATTTAATGTTGGGATCTGCCAGTAAGGCGCTGGTGATAGGCTTTGGCATCAAAGAAGATGTGGCCATTGCCCAAGCCGCTGAAAATTACGGACTGAAGATTAAAATCTATGACATCATCTACCGGATGACTGAAGAAGTGGAAAAAATGATGCTGGGCGAGCTTTCACCCGAGCGTTCCGAAGTAGAAGTGGGCCAGGCCGAAGTCCGACAAATCTTTACGGCCGGGAAAAGTGTGATTGCAGGCTGTATGGTCCAAAAAGGGAAAATGCTCCGTGGGGCCAAGGCCGTTGTGTCACGGGCGGGTAAAGAAGTGTTTTCCGGTGATTTAAGTCAGCTCAAGCGTTTTAAGGATGATGCTAAAGAAGTTGCCAGTGGCTACGAGTGCGGTATCTCTTTTGATAAGTTTAATGATATTCAGGTCGGGGATCTGATCACGGTCTTTACCGTTGAAGAGACTGAACGGACTAGCTTTAACGTGAACCGCACCCCGGTCAACTCTTCTAATCAAAATTAAAGGACCTCTCAACATGGTGAGCCGCCAAGAGTTTGGCCGTATAGATAGAGTTCGCAAGGCGATGATCCGTGAAGTGAGTAGTATTATTGCCACAGAACTCCAAGATCCCAGACTAGAAGGGCGAATCGTCTCTGTCACCGATGTAGAAATGACCAGTGATCTCCGTTACGCCAAAATCTTCGTCAGTGTGCTCGGAGATGAGTCCAGCAAAGAGTCAGTGATGGAAGCCCTACTCGAAAAAACTCCTCAGGTTCGCAGTCAAGTCGGCCGCCGTATACGGCTAAGATACACTCCTGAAGTCCACTTCTTTATGGATGACTCACTGGAGCGCGGAGACCGAGTGAGTGAGTTGCTGAAGCAAATTGCACTTGAAGATCAGTAAGTTCACGATTTAGAGGGCCGCTAAGGCCGTATTGACTGGTATTTTGACTGGCATAATAGAGCTGATGAGCACACAGAAGAGCCTGAAGAAGACTTTCTGGAGAGGCAATTCCTTGCCCTGCAATATCAAAGGCGGTTCCATGACTCACCGATGTTCGGATAAAGGGGAGTCCAATGGTAACGTTCACCGCGCGGTAACCGGCCACAAGCTTGAATGGAATTAATCCCTGATCGTGATAGGCTGCAATATAAGCATCATACGGAGGGGATAGCGGGGTTTCTAGGGGGTCAAAACCACGAAATACCGCATCTCCTGGAAGAGGGCCTGAAATTTTGACCGTTTGCTGCCCCAGTATTTGCTGTATAGCGGGGATCAGGACGGTCCTCTCTTCAGTGCCGTCTATTTCTGCCGCATGGGGATTCACACCCAGCAGACACAGGTGTGGTGTATCAATACCGCAGTAGGTCTTCAGAAACTCAATGGTGTTATTAAGCGTGGCGACAGTACTGCTGATAGAGAGTGTGCGGCTAACGTCCCTCAACGGGACGTGCCGGCTGAGCAGCATCATTCTAAACTGCTGGTATAAAAACAGCATGTCCGCCTTATAAGGCTGAGAGTGAGCATAATTTTGATTAGCCAATGCTTCGAGTATCTCTGTGTGTCCGTGATAGTTAAAACCACTTTGGTCAAGAGCCTCTTTGGCAATAGGGCCGGTAATTAAGGCTTGTGCTTGTCCGGCCTGTATCAGAGCTGCCGAAACAGTTAGCGCTTCTACAGCGATTTTCCCGGGCTGGGACTCTGGATTGCCTGGGATATCAATCCATTCAATCTGGGTATTGTCTGTCGGCAAGGGTAAGTTGAGTGCACGAGCCGTTTTGGCGATTGTCGGGAAATGGCCAACAATTTTCAGTTGAAATGCCATGCCCAAGGACGTGTGTTGTTGAGACAGGGTTTGTAGGAGTTTAAGAACAATTTCTGGACCAATGCCCCGGGGATCGCCGGGGGTAATGCAGTAGGTGGGAAGCGTTGCAGAAGTCTGGAGCATATGACGGGGCATCCGTTACTTTGTTAGTTACTTTCGAGGTCTTGTAAACGGTGTTCGTGGGCTTTAAGGTATCGGACAATATGAATTAAGGTCTGAGGTCCCCCAAAATTTCCTGATTTGGTGACAAGATATCCCGATTTTGGGTTATCCCCATCTGTGTAATACTTCAGGAGGGGAATAGACGGTTCGGCTTCAGCCTTAATATCGAGTTGTTGGATGTTGAGTACTTTACAGAGTTGTGTGGCTGTCTCTCCACCTGAGAGAATCAGTTTGACAGGTTGCTGAGACAGTATTTGCAGGCAGAATTGGCTTATTGCCTTTTCGACGAGACGGGGCACTTGGGCGTTATCAATGCCCAGTTCACGGGCCACGGCTTGTGTGTCTCCTAAACTGGTGTCGTAGGGGCAGGTGGTTAAGATTACTGTTCGTTTGGATTTTAGCCTCTCCTGCACTGCGGCAGTAAAGTCATCTGCTGTCGTTTGCCCAAGTAGGATATCTACGGGCACCGCAAACACATCGTAAGGGTGTTCGAGATCAAAGCCCTGGAAAGCTTCCTGAAATTTTTGAATCTGATGGCGGGTGGTTTTGGTGCTGGTGCCAATCACCATCAAAATGGGGTGCTCAGGCAGTGTTTTTGAAAGCTGTTTATCGCTTTTGTTGTCTGCAATCCAAAGCTGAGCCAGAGATTGTGCTAGTCCAGCAGAGCCGCACGGCAAAATATTGGCGTTTCTGCGGGCTTTTTCCAGTGCCAGCGCAATTTGATCCAAGTCCACTTGGGTGCAGGCATCAATAACAATAAGCTTTTTCCCTACCTCTAATTGACTTTGAAGGGCTTGCAAGATAGGTCCAGCGCCATGGAGCACGGTGGATAGTTCAATATGCCCAACAATTTCAGGCCGTGATGATTCTGCCAGCAGGGTAGGCAGGTGTGTTTGCCGAATCGGAAAGAGGGGATCTCTGGCCACGTCTGTTTGCTCTAGCGGGGTGCCGTGCACCAGGTGATAGCCGCCCACGGTTCGCCTTCCTTGTTGAGGAAAGGCCGGGACAACCACGGCGCAATCCCAGCGGAGTTCATCCAGAGCTGCCAGACATTCTTGAGCCACATGGCCGCGTAGCGTTGAATCGATCTTCTTGTAGAAGTTCTCAACCCCGTAGCGGTCTCTTAGTAAAACAAAACAGTGCCTAACAGCAGAAATCGCATCCCGCACATCCATATGGCGAGACCCGCTATTGATAGACCACACTCCAGTTGGTGATGTTTTTTCTGGGTTCAGCTCAGGTGGATTGTGGTAGTCCAAAACAATGGATGCAGCGGCGCCCCGGTTAAAGAATGGCAATGCCGTATCATTGGCCCCGGTAAGGTCATCGGCAACAATGCCAATGGTCAATCCTGGAAGTTGCATGGCGTGTATTTATCCTGGTTAAAAGCTAGTAGAGCCTGCAAAAGATCCACTGGTTGTATTATCTCGCTTGCTACCTTCCAGTCTGATATCCGTGGCACGAATGCTGGGGAATTCTTTGGGGTTTCCTGCCTGGTCATTCCAACGCTGGCAGTCGAGTTGCCCGGTGACAGAGAGGGCGGTGCCTTTTTTTACCCATTCGCCGACAAATTCTGCTTGCTTTCCCCACACCTCAATGTTGAACCAGTCGGTGATCTTGTTTTCTTTGGAAAAATTGCGGTCAACGGCCATCGAGAACTTGGCTTTCACACTGCCAGAGTCAAAATATTTGATTTCAGGATCTTGGCCAACACGACCCACAATTACCACGGAATTTACCATAACGTCCCGTCCTTCTTGTTTCTCACAAAGCAATGGAGCTTATTATACCCCAGTTCAAAAAAGCGATAAAAATGCCCTGCAACGAATAAGGTTACAGGGCAAAGTGTTTGGAATTCGAGAGTTTATGGGGGTGATTTATTTTTTGGCCGTTTCGGTCACATTTTTTTTCAAAAAGCGGAGCATATCACTGGCGATTTGAGGACCGTACTCTTCCAGAGCAAAGTGGCCTGTGTTGAGCAGATGGAACTCAACGTTTTTAAGGTCCCGTTTGTAGGGGTATGCACCAGCGGCCGGAAAAATGACGTCATTTTTTCCCCATTCAACCAAAGTGGGGGGTTGGTACTGGCGAAAATAGGCCTGCCATTCTGGATAATGTCCCGGGTTTGTTCCGTAGGATTTAAATAACTGAATTTGAATGTCTTTATTCCCAGGGCGGTCCATCCCGGCTTGATCAATCACCCAGTTATCCGGACTGATCAGATTTGGGTTCTGTGTTCCATTAACATACTGCCAGCGAGTACCATCCTGGGTTAAAAAGGCCCGCAGTGGTTTTTCATTGTCTGCACTGGGGTCTTTCCAGAGTTTTCTCAGCGGATCCCAGAATGGATTCTCCAACCCTTCATTGTAGGCATTTCCGTTTTGTACAATCAATGCCTGTAATTGTCCGGGACGTTTGGTCATCAGTCGGTAACCAATAGGGGCACCGTAATCCATCACGTACATGCTAAATTTTTTGACGTTTAACGTGTCTAAAAATGAAGACATCAATGAGGCCAAATGATCAAAACTATAGTCAAACTCTGTTACCGTGGGGGTGGCACTGTTTCCGTAGCCAGGATAATCAGGGGCTATCACGTGGTACTCTTTGGCCAGGGTGGGAATGATATTACGAAACATGTGGGATGACGTTGGAAAGCCGTGGAGCAAAAGCACTGTGGGTTTATTCACCGAGCCAGCCTCACGGTAGAAGATATTGACGCCTTCGACGGTCACTGTTTTGTACTGAACGTTTGAAGTCACAGCTTCAACCGCTGCCTTAGTGCCAGTATTTTTGGACACTTCGCCGGCGTGTGCAATAGAAAACAGATTACCCGCCACTAAGCTTAGACCAAGAACAGAAGAGAGTAACGAGCTCACCACGGGCTTTAACAACCTTTTAGGCCATACTTTTGGGGACTCAGCGCTTGGGTGAGTCAAACGGTAATGTTCGCGGTAGTACATCATAACGGACAGTCTCCTTGCTTAAATGGTGTGTTATTAACGAATTATGTAACTATCAAAATATCATATTGG
>CAZZIY010000081.1:0-3978 GCA_964654525.1 uncultured Vampirovibrionales bacterium
TAGCCATCCACAAAAAAACTCTGCATGGCGGCAATATTCGGGTTTGGGGTTACACCATCACTCACTTTTTTAAGATATGGGTTACACCCATCAATATCACCGGTTGTGCCTGGTAATCCCAATATACCTGCTTGTGGGTAGCGATCATCGTACGGTGTGTTGGGATCATCACTGACAGCCCCGTATAGAATGTCTAGTTGACTATCAATCCAGGGATTGAGCGAAATCGCCGGATCCACCGTATTGCCCCAAATACGGTAACGATTTTTTAAAATATCGCCGTAACTATAGTCTCCTAAATCATTACCAGCCATCGAGCCGGACATATCCACGACAAACACCATGCCCACTTTGCCTATCACGGGGGCGCTCGGAGGGGCTGTCGTAATGGGTAAATTGGCCGCCATCACATTCCCACTTTTGGGAAATATAATCGACACCGAAAACATCCGAAACCCTTGCGGCAAGGCCCGTGCACTATTGACTACTATATCGCCAGGAGAATAAATTTGCCTGGTTCCGTTTTCTGTTTCGATTCGATTGGCAGGCTGACCTTGCGGCTTACGGTACGTGGTTTCTTCCATGTAAATTTTATAATTTGCTGACCAGCCGCCATTGGTATACGTACACCCACCCATCGGGCTGGCATCACCGCAATCTTTTGTTCCGAAATATCCCAGGGGCAATGCAGCAAAATCGACCCCAACTGTGGGATCTTGCGACATTAGCCTGGCATAAATGGTCAATAAAGCTTCTAATTCCCGGCGATCACTTCTGTTACCACCCACCAACGAAATATCACCGACATTGGCCGTGTTGTTACCCTTCAAAGAAAGCATCGGCAATATCGCCAAGCTGATAATCACAGCAACCAAAGCGACTTCGATGAGTCCCATCCCGCCAGATGCAGGGCGTTGTGCGCTGATTTTAAAACGGCGATATAGTTCGTTTATCACGTTGATACCTTCTCTGTCTTCCTATTTTAGGTTCTCTCTTTTAAGGGTTCTCTCTTTATAAGGGTTCCAGCAAAAACCCGAATATGCCTTTGGCAACCATACCAAACTAAATAGAAACAGAATCAAATTAACTAACAAAAACATTAACTAGCAAAAACATTAACTAGCAAAAACACTAACTAGCAAAAACAAACACGAGGGGGTGTCTTCTGATGTTCGAACACATGGCCGAAGAACTTCAATGTCGCCGCGGTTTGTTTACATATGTTTATATTTTACGTATTATTAAATTTTATCGCGCCTCTGACGAATACTAACCAAAACCTGCATTATTTTGGCTAAATTCTTGTTTTTTGGCCAGATTGCCAGAATGAGAGAAGAAATAATCCAAGAAATAATCCCGAGAAGAAAGATTCCAGAGAGAAGACATTATTTCCCTGCCTTCAACTTGCCGTCTATACAGTTGAGACTTGTGAAGCAGCTTTTGTAAGAGAACGTGTTTATTGCCAAAGAAAGTGTTTATTGCCTATGAACGCTCCTGTGAAACCACTCACACCTGGTTTACAACCCAAAATCCGAATTCATAACGCAATACCTTCTGGTCAAGCTGCCTCCTTAGCGGCCATTGCCTTTTTATTGATTTTAGCCGTGGTGATCACGTCTGTTTCTATGTCTCGCCTCTTGTTTAGTAATGCGGTCAGAAATATAGAAACACGAAACTTAGATGCTTCTTACAACTACGCCATGGCGGGGATACAAGAGGCCATTGCTACCAGAGCACAACCCAGAAGCAATGTCATCGCACTGGAATCTCGGTATTTCTCTCCATTCTGTAGTACGGGGGTTCCCCCTATTAGCTCTCCCTACTTTGGTTGGTGCGTGGGCAGATACCGCCCTGTCAATCCACGGTCTGGAACAGTTTACAGAAAACCTCTAGGATCTACTGGAACGGGTACGGTAAGCGCACGAGAATTAACCGGAATGTATCGGTATATGATTTTTGGCGGACACACGGCTCGCTTGGCAACCACGGGTCGATGGGCCATCAATGATTATTTGCCTCCCGAAATGACGCCCCCGTACAGCCCTCCTGGTGGTTCTGGTGGTGAGGGCGAACGTGATGCTTCTCGTTTACTCGATCTCAACCCCCGGCAACCCTTTTTTATTGTGAGCCGCGGTGCTGTCTGTATCGATCCTCGCACTCGTCAGGTTGGGGTCAATAGAATTACCTACGATTCCTATATTTATGGCGGCAAGAAAAGACCTGTGTGCGTAAATTCTGGCGGCTCAAACTTTCAACTCAAAGAAACCACTGTACTGGCCGTTCTGGACATGAGCCGGACTACTTACCCAAACAATGACAAAATTATTGATCTTCGTGTATTCCCCAATACCGCACCCAACAGTTTCCGAGATCTCTTCGGTACGGCCTCCGATGTATACCTGCCCACTAACCCCCAAACGGGTTCACAGTATCAAGTGAGAACCACTTATAAAACATTTAACACGGTGGTCAGCTCGTTTAATTTCAACCGGGAATGGATTTACGGCAGTATGAGTGCTGCAGATGGCTGGCTTGCCTACTTAACCTCTCTCTATATGAATTGGTACCCTGCCAAAGTGGCGTTTTACAACCTGTCTGATGCTGCCCCTTACGCCCAACGAACACTGAACTACCAAAACGGGTCAGACCCCGAATACGGTTCTTACCAAAACACAGCCTACGCCCCTCAGTTTTTTACCCGACATGGGACCGTCCGGAATCCCGCCCGGGAACTAGATCCACAAAGTGCCATCAAAGTCTTTTTTAGTGACGGAGTCGATTTTATGTCGATGTTTGCTGATCAGAAGATCAAAGACTACGCTACTGGCTCTTTTCCAACTGTCAAAACCTGTACCACGTTGGACTCCAGTAAGTGCAACATTTATTTTTGCCGGTTGTCTGATCATGCCCGCGTGGCCGGCAATGTGAGTTTTTCCAATAACCCTTCCAACACAGCATTTATTACCCTACCTCCCCCACCAGGAGCGACAGGGGGTTTTGGGGGCGCAGTGCCCACGGATTACGAATTGGTGATGCGGTGGATTAACACCAGTTGGGGTTCTTCTATGGGATTTACCGGTCTTCACCGAATTCAATATGACGATCCCCTCGATCCTTGTGACCCGAGCAACATCAGCTACCAAAACGCCTATAAAATTCGCTTTACAGTTGCCGGAAGCCCTTAGCGGTCAAGACAAACATCCTCACTCTATTTTGGGAGATCCCCCACGCCGTGCCATCGGATAATCAATTAACCCCCATCACGCCAGCCGGCATCTTGGGTCAAGTAAGCTCTCTGGCAGTGATCCTTGTGTTCTTGGTATTGGCTGTTGTGATCACCGGCTTGTCCATCAGCCGGCTTCAATTTGGCACAACCCAGCGGATACTGGAAGTAAAAAACATGGATGCCGCTTATACCTTTGCTATGTCAGGTGTCCAGGAAGCCATTGCTACCAGAATGTCACCCCGCAGTAATTATCTTGCTCTCGAAAACAAACAAGCTTATTCTGCAACAAGAGCTCAGCAATTTCGCCCGTATCAGGCAGAATCTGGCACGGTCTACAAAGATCCGGTCAATAAAACGGAATTAGTGGGATTTTACCGATATTTTGTTTTGGGTGGAGACCCCGCCAGAAAACCGGACAATGGTGGTTGGTGGCAGTCGTCTTCTTTTCCTGATCCCAGTGCGACACCTCCTTACAACGCGCTTGGGGATGATGCCTTTCATTTACTGGATATCATTCCACAACAACCAATGATTATTGTGAGCCGGGGTAGTGCCTGTATTAACCCCAAGACACGCTTAATTGGCAGCAATCAGCTCGTTTATCCCCTCAGTGGTTCTAATGCAAGAGTTCCGCGCTGCAGCAGTAGCAGTTTTCAACTGTATGAACAGACCATTTTGGCCGTATACGACATGAGCCGCAGCACGTCGACTCATACGGATAAAATTGTGGATTACCGACTCTTTAGCACCGC
>CAZZIY010000081.1:4078-8736 GCA_964654525.1 uncultured Vampirovibrionales bacterium
AGTGCGATTAAAATACATTTCCGTGGGGCGGTCGATTTCCTCTCGATGTTTGCGGATCAAAAAACGCGGGATTATCCTGCCGGACAATACCGTTCCATCAAAGGCTGCACCAGTAAACCGGCTGATGGCGGTAATCCTGCTACTTGCAATGTGGTGATTTGCAAACTCCCCGAGCACACCCTGATGTCAGGAACCGTCCTCTTTCCCAACAACCCGGCCAATACCGCCTTAATCACACTTCCACCAGCACCAGGCTCAACAGACGGGACTGGATATACAACCGTTTCGCAGTATGAGATTATTCTCAGATGGGTGAGCACCGCCTGGGGAAGCCAGATGGCTTATACAAGTAATAATAAAGCCATTGCCGATCAGGATTTGACGTTAGGCCCTTGCAGTCCACTGCATTCGGGGTATAACAACGCCTATCATATTCGGTTTCGCACCCAATAGTTTTGCTATACTAGTGGATTATGAAAGCCCCCCCAGACAAGGTTGCCAATTATTTTTTCCGCTCCTTAATGCACAACCAGTGCCATATCTGTTGGAGTCTGTTTTCAAAGCGTTCTCAGGATGAGTTTTTAAAATGGACGCTGAATGATATTTATGAGCGTCATCCTGAAGCCGCCCGGCAAGCAAAGATTGGCCCAGCAGAAGTAAAGTTATTATTTGAAAACAATGATGTCAGCCTGATGAAAACCTTCTGGAAGCGTTTTTTCTTTAGCAGTGGGGCAAACGAGTTTTTTCGCTTTGGCTACTATGCCACTGTCGACAATACCGGTAGCCAATCAACGGTTCGCGTGCTCTGTAAATTCCCGGACGGTCGCTCCACGCAGACGGATCTTTTACTGCTGAATGAACGGGGAAACTGGAAACTAGGTTATGTAGAGGCCTCTCTTCCTTTTTAAGCTTAGATCTCGTCTTTGATTCCACATCCTTTGATTTCGCCTCTCTGATGTCGTAAAATGGCGCATAATTTGAAAAAACATGCTCCTCTCCCAAAGGTGCTCAATAAAAAGGCGATAGACCGGATGCCAGTCTCCATAAAATCCCTTCTTTCCAGATCACTTCTTTTTGACTTGAACAGACATCGTTTTGCCCTATCGATAACCCTTTGCCCTTTGATTCTGGGGACAAGCTTTATAACAGGATTAAGCCAATCGCCAGTCCACGCGCAGCGTTATACGGAGCAATCGGTTGCTGATTTTTCTGCCCAATATGTTGACTGGACTCAACAAGCCTCTATGGCATACCAGGCCGGGGATATCTCTAAAGCCATAGAGTTTTATGAGAAAGCCCTGCCCATCGCCCCCAACGAGAGTTTTCCGGTGATTTATAACAATCTGGCCGCGGTCTATTTAAAAAGAGGTCTGACCAGCTTGAACACCCAAAAACAACCACAAGTGGCCATCAGTGATTTTCGCCAAGCATTTTTCTTACTGGATTTTGGTTGGCCAGAAGGTGTTGAGCGAAAGCCCCTTCATGACAGCAACCGCAAAATCGCCCGAGAAGATCTCGACATAGCTTATGAGCAATTGAGAATACCACTCAAGGACAGGAATGCCCATTTCAAGCTTGCCAAAGAACTCCGCCAGAGCGGTCGCTTTAAAGAAGCCCTGGTTGAATTTAACCAAGTATTGACTGCTCCCAGTGATGCCAATGACGCTAAAAACTCCGGCATACTCTCCACACAGGCCGAAAGCCTCAGGGCTACGGGCGATCTCTTTACGGTCTTAAATACCCCGGAGAAAGCCAAAAAATATTTAACACAACTCCTCTCTTTACTGGGTTCTCAGGCCACAGATGATGATTTTGTGAGGCTCGCCAATGCGCAAAACAAAACCGGTGACGCTGATAACGCCGTGATTAATTACAACCGTGCTTTGGAAAAAAACCCGGGAAACCAGACAGCTCTTGGTCAATTAGAAGCAATTTGGATTCGGGAATTAAAAATTAATACCAGTAACACAGTGGCCCACGCCAATTTAGCCAGTATTCTCCAAAAAAAGAAAAATTATGCCGGCGCTCTTCAAGAGTATCAATATGCCGAATATTATGCTCAAAGAGACCCCAAGGCCACGCTGGATGTTAAAAAAATGATTCGCCTGAATCTAGGCACGCTGTATCAGGAGACCCGAAGATTCGATCTGGCACTCAGCGCCTACAATACGGTATTACAAATCGCCCCCGAGGACACTCGAGCACTTCTGAATAAAGCCTCTTTACTGAAAGATCAAGGTGCAACCGAAGACGCTTTAAAAGCGTATTATCAATTACTTGCCGTCCAACCAGACTTAGAAGCTGCTCATCAAGCGGTTTTTGCTATTATCATCAATCCAACTCTCAGCCCAGAGGCTCAAGTGCAGGGGCTCAAAGACTACGCACAACGCTTCCCCAGCAATGCGCTGATTCAATCTAAAATTGGGGAGCAATTTCATCAAAGAAAACTCTATGATGAGGCCATTACTGCGTATCAAAATGCACTCACCATCAAGCCAGATATGACTGCGGCACTGGCCAATTTGGGCGCTGCATACCAGGCCAAAGGAGATTACACTCAAGCCGCGGAAGCCTTTGAAAAGGCGCGCGCCCTAGAGCCAAAGAATCCACTCTTTGCCAAATTGGCACAAGATCTCAATCAAGTGCGCCTCGGGCAAGACCTCAATCAAGGATTGGCGCTGCAACAGTCAGGCAAATACGCTGAGTCCATCCCCTTTTTAGAAAAAGCCGCTGATAAAGCCCAGTTTGATAAGACCACCTCACCCAGTAGTCTGGCAGAGATTTTTGCCGCCCTGGGTGTCGCCTATCAAAATACAAACCGGCTTGATGATGCACTGACCCAATATAACAAGGCTATTGAGTCTGATAAATCCAACGCCTCCTATGTCTTCTATCAGGCAACCGTCTATCATCAACAACAAAGCTGGGAGAAGGCCAAAGCCAGTTATCAAAAAACCATCCAGTTAGCCACTTCTGTAGAGACACAAGACCTTAAAAAACAGGCCCAAGATGCCTTGCAAGGGATCACACAAAGCCAGACTGACATTTTGCTCAACCAAATTGCCGAAGCCTACAATCAAAAGGCCTATCTCAAGGCACTGGGGGCAATCGATACGCTCCTCAAACAGAACCCCGGCAATGCCACGGCTTACTATTACCGCGGGCTGATTTTACTGGATCAAAACAAAGCCCCGTTAGCAATCAACAGTTTTAAAGAGGCCGTTCGCTACGATAAATCGCTCAAAGATGCTTATTACAGTCTCGGGATTGCTCTGGATAAGGCCAACCGAAAAGTGGAAGCCAAAGAAGCCTTCAAGAGCTTTGTCTCTCTGGCCAGCGGTGACAGCACAATCGACTCAGCATTGTTGGACTACGCCAAGCAGCGTGTGGGCCAGTAAACAACTGAATATAAAATGGCTACTTTTTCTTGATTAGGGTCAACCCGTCGCGAATCGTCAGCATGCTCAGGCATTCAATGGGTCCGCCCGCAAGGGCATCACGGTGCAATCTTTGATTGAGTTCTCTTAAGGCCGTGGTCTCAGGGTCATTGGTAATGGCATGATTCCACACATCACCGCCCCAAAACACGTTATCAAAGGCCAAAACCCCACCAGTACGGACCAATTGCAGACCCAATTGATAGTATGTCAGGTAATTCTCTTTATCAGCGTCGATAAACATCATATCGAATGAGCCTGTTTGCCCTTGCGCAATCAGAGCTTGAAGCGTGTCTTCAGCGGGAGCGAGTCTTAAATCAATTTTAGAAGCCACACCAGCCTGTTTCCAGTGTTTTACGGCAATATCAGTCCATTCCTGGCTCACATCACAGGCAATCACCTCTGCCTCATCAGGCAGGGCACTGGCGCACCACAGTGTGCTGTAACCCGTAAATGTGCCCACTTCCAGATAACGCTTTGCGCCCAATACACGCAGCATAAAGGCCAAAAATTGTCCCTCATCAGGGCTGACCTGCATCCGGGCAGGCCCACCGAGGCTTAATGTCTCTTCTCTGAGGGCAGCCAGCTGGGGCGTTTCATGATACCCCCACTCAGCAAGGTAGGCATCACGAAAGGCACTGTCCTTATCGGTGAGAATGGCCATCAGGTTTCTATTTCTCCTGCTCAAAAGAAAACGGATGATCGGGATCTTCTGCGGCCCAGCGCCTGGCTATTTCATTTAAACCGTCCAACACTTCAATCAACTCTTTCCCTCTATCTGTCAGACCGTAGGTCACTTGCGGAGGGCTACTGGGAACACACTCTCGGTAAATAATGCCCGATTGTTCCAGCTGTCTGAGGCGCTCGGTTAGCACCTTTGCAGATACAGAGCCTATAGACCTTTTAAGGGCACCAAAACGCAGCGGACCGTCCTTGCATAGGTACCACAGAATATAGACCGTCCACTGCCCCATCAGCAACCGCAGCAACGAATCGAGCGGACAGCCGATCGGGCTTTCAGGCAATTTGCATGGAAACTTTTTCAAAGCAGTCTCTTTAATAATTACGTATGCAGTATTTTCGTTACAAATAAATACTTAATATGAATGAACTTATCAATGCTATAGTTTTTTTAAATAGATATATTTTCTCAATTTTGTTAGCTTTTAATCCAATTCGCAAGTTATAGCCAACAATTTTCTTCAAAATGACGATTTCTTT
>CAZZIY010000082.1:0-8690 GCA_964654525.1 uncultured Vampirovibrionales bacterium
CTTCGCCACCGGCAAGAATCATCGCCATCACATTTTTCATCCCCCTGAGTGTAGCGCGAATAGCCGGATATTTTCAATTATTCTGTTTTGCTACAAGTAGCACAGACACGGTTACGCCCACTCTCTTTGGCCAGATAAAGCTGTTCATCCGCATAGGCCAATGCTTCTGAAATCACTTCACGAGAGGGCTTACTTAACCCGTGAGTCGGATCAATTTGTGCAATTCCGGCACTGATTGTAAATTGGACGGGTTCCCCGCTCATTCCACGGCAAACAACTTGCTGTACTTCGCGGCGGATACGCTCCATTAGCTCTGTGGCAGAGGTCAGTGTTGTATCTGGCAATAGCAGAGCGAATTCCTCTCCCCCAAAACGAGCCACCACATCGCTACGGCGAACATTGGAGTGGAACAAATCGGCCAGCCGGCAGAGAACCTGATCCCCGATCAAGTGCCCAAAAGAGTCATTCAAACGCTTAAAGAAGTCGACATCCACCATGACCACACACAATGAAGCGGGATTACGACGAGCCCGCTCAATTTCAGACTCAAAACGCTCATAAAACCCACGCCGGTTCGTCAGTCCGGTCAGTTCATCGGTATGCGCCATTTCTAAAGCTTTTTCCAAAACATAGGCTCTGCCCAAAGCCAGAGAAACATTGTGAATCACCTCTTTTGCAATGTTAAGCACATCTTCGCTGATAGGCTCAGAAGAAGTGCGGCACAATATAAAGACGCCTTGAATCTTCCCAAAAGGCCCTCGCCCTGGAGTCATATCCAGTACGGGCAGCACCAACGCCGATTGAATTTGGCTGCCTCTGGGGAGATGCTTCACCTGAAATACTTGATTGAGGGGCTTATCACCCAAACGCGGGCCATTAATATGCAAATACGGTTCCTTACGGCCCATTGAGGTAAACAGGCTAACCAGAGAAGCGATCTCCGTACCCATTTTGGGTCTGCGCGTCTCTTGCCCAGGATTCATGTAAGTATTGAGGGTATCCCCGTCTTGCTCAATGAGTACATGGCCTTCTCCGCAGTTGGGATCGAGGACAACATATTGGCAAATATCAAATTTTAGCAGTTGATGAAACGCGCTGAGCATCGTAAACAGCACGGCTTGATAATCTGCGGCGCGAATGAGTTGTGTGGAAATCTCTTGCACACAGTGTTGGACATCATTCAGGTTCTGTACATGGCGTGCCGTCTTGAGACTACGAATTTTGATGGCCAGGTACGGAGCCAACACGTCGAGCGGCATAATTATTTCTGAGAGGGGATCAGGAATATTGTTTCGTTGATAACCCAAGGCCAGCACGCCAACAAAGTCTTCGTGAGCAAACAGCTGAACCGTGTTGATTTTCTCTACCCCCAAGAGTGTCTTTAACTGCGCTTCTTTGAGGTGTGCGAATTCTTGAGTTTTAAATGCTTTATCATTCAAGCATTCATAAAGTCCGGTTGTTTCATTAAAAAGTAAAATAAGCTGTGCGTCACACTGGGTCAACGCGTGCACGGCTGCTTCAATCTGTTGAACAGCTTCTGGGAGATTTTCTGACAAATCAAAATTAAAGCGGCGGGCGCATTCAATCTCTTTAAAAGCAGTTATGCTTTGGGCACGGTATGGATCTTGCGTCAGAGAATCCGTCAGCGATTTAACCACAGGCAAAGTCAGAGAGGCTTTTAAAGCCAATCTCGTTAAATCCAGCTGATCAGGCATTTTAGACGACGGCTTGGCAGCTGAACCCGGCATTTTTGAAGCCTTACGACGATCCATCCCAAAAGAAACCTTATTGTGCTCTTAATTTAGTAGTCAGATACTCATGCTCTTATGCATAAAAACAATACAGCAAATTTTTGTGCTCTCTTCTTTCTTACACTCTCTTCTTTTTTACTCTCTTCTTTCTCAATATGATTCACAAGCTATTTCGATATTTGCCTGATTAGTTATCGTACAAATAGCCAGCCTTGCAAATACATTAGCCAGATGAATTTAGCGCGTTGAAGCGCGTTGAAATGATGGAAGGGATCGCTGCTCAGCTTGATCGCCACTCAACTTGATCTATACCAGACGTCCGTATTATAGTTACTCTTCCTGATCCACGCTAAAATGAATCTTCTCTGTGCGGAAGTGGTGAAATGGTATACACGCATGTTTCAGGAGCATGTGGCCGCAAGGCTGTAGGGGTTCAAGTCCCCTCTTCCGCATTCTTTCCGCTGTTTTTCAAGCCCTATTTTAAGGAGTCGAGACCATTACCAAATTTCCCCCCCCTCAATCTCCCCAGTCCCCGCAGTCCTCTTCAGGCAGGCCGGGAGGACCACAAGACGGGCAAGCATCCAAAGGACCTCAACTGCTCAACGACCGAATCCGAGCCAGCGAACTTCGTCTGATCACGGATGATGATGAGAGCACAGTGGTCAGCCGAGAAGAAGCCGTCCGGATGGCTGAAGAACAGGGCTTAGATCTTGTGGTCATCAGTTTAAACTCCAGCCCACCCGTGGTCAAAATGGTGGATTATGGCCGCTTCAAGTTTGAGCTCGAGAAAAAGGCCCGAGAGGCCAAAAAGAAACAGCATGTCGTCGAGGTCAAAGAAATTAAGATGGGGATTCGCATTGACGATCACGACTACATGGTCAAAGTAAACCGCGCTAAGCACTTCTTAAATGACGCCAACAAAGTAAAATGTACCATCCGCCTCAAGGGTCGAGAAGTACAGCACAGAAATCTGGCCATTGATCTTGCCAATCGGTTTGTATTAGATTTACAAGACGCTGGCCAAATTGAAGGCACCATTCGTATGGAAAGCGATCGTATGATCACCATCCATATGAACCCGCTCAAACAGCCACCCAAAGCGTCCTCCAAACAGAAAGACGATGATCATGCCGAAGATGAAAACCCATAAATCAGGTGCCAAACGCTACAAAATTTCTGCCACCGGCAAGTTGCAACGTGCACAAGCCGGGCGTGGTCACTTGAACTCGAAGAAAAGTTCAAAGCGTAAGCGTCGCCTCGAAGGTTACATTACGCTTGATGCCGGGAACCTGGCCAAGGTTAGGCTGGAAATCCCCTATCTGCAATACATCCGTTAATTTAATTCATTCTGTCACATTCACATTCTAAATCATAAGGGACCTGTCCATGCGAGTTAAAAGAGGAAATGTTTCCCGCCAGCGCCATAAGAAAGTTCTGAAGCTGGCCAAAGGCTTTCGTGGTTCACGGCGCACCATTTTCCGTGTTGCCAACCAAGCCGTGATGAAAGCACTAAAATTTGCCTACCGGGATCGTCGTAACAAACGCCGGGAACTCCGCCGTTTATGGATCACCCGGATCAATGCCGCTGTTCGTCCTTACGGCTTATCTTACAGCCGCTTTATCAATGGGCTGCTAAAATCTGGTATTCAAGTAAACCGAAAGTTTTTAGCCGATGTGGCTGCTCGCGACCCCAAGGCCTTTGAGCAAGTGGTCCAACAAGCCAAAACAGCGCTCGCTTAACACCCATTTGTGCTTTCGACTGACACCAGGCAGCTCAAAACTGAGGCTATCTGTCTGAAAGTCTTTCCACACGGAGAGTCAGACTTTATTGTGCACTTTTTAAGCCCAGAATTGGGTAAATTCGGGGTGATTGCCAAAAACGTCAGAAAGGCAAAAAGCCGTCTAAAAGGTGCCTGTGAGGTCGTTTCAGTTGTTCAGTTGGAGCTGCACCGGGGAAAAAATCTCCATATTCTTTCTCAGTACGAGTCTAAACAGAGTTTTCCCGCTATCCGATCAGATATTATTCTACTGGCTGGAGCCTTGGTTGCCGTTGAACTTTTAGCCAGTGTAACCAACGAGGGGGATACTGACAGTGTCTATCTGTACGACACCCTGTTGGAAAGCCTCCAACGGCTAGAGGAATTAGCCAAAAGCGCAGAAGCAGAAAAACTATCCGGCCTCTTTGAACAACTCTGTTTACTCTCCATGCAGGTGTTAGAAACCAGTGGCTACGGGCTAAGTGTCGACACCTGCGTGATCTGCCATCACACCCAGGACATGACTCTGCCGCTCTCCTATTTCAGTCCGTCCTTGGGAGGAGTATTATGTGCAGAGTGCGGCAGCACTGTTGCTCCCAACAGCCGAGTAAAAGTTCGGACTGAGACGCTAAAAGCCTTGCTCACTCCAAGCACCTATCCCTGGTCCCCAACGGTAGGGCTCAACACCCAAAAGCTACTGCATTATTATCTCAGCCACAAACTGGAGCGCTCCTTAAAGGCCTACGCGTTTTTGTTTGATCTGCTGATTTAAATACCACTGGGGTTTCTCTTGCAGTAAAATAAGGCTCACGCTTTATAACAGAACGGATCCATTCACACACAATGCCTCCTTCCAGCTCACCTGCCAACGCCCCAGAAGTTCATCATGTCCCGGACTCCGTTGAGGCCCTCACCCCGCATTTGGAAGATTACGGGACACTGACCCAGAACAAAAATTTTATTGCCCTATGGGTCGGACAAGTTTTTTCCCAACTCGCGGACCGGATTATTCTGGTGGTCTTTGTGGCCATGATCGTCAATCACTTCGGCACCAACCCGAATTTTAAGACCAATTTGTACGTGGCTTTTACGATTCCAGCCATTTTATTGACTGCTGTTGCTGGCGTATTTGTGGACCGTTGGCCTCGGCGAAATGTTTTGGTTGCCACTAACGTACTACGGGCACTGTTTGTATCCTGTATGCCACTGGTGACCCACGCCAGTCTGTGGGCAGTGTACGGGTTGGCCTTTATGATCTCCGTTGCCACCCAATTTTTTGTGCCCGCCGAAGCGGCCACCATCCCGATGATTGTGAAAAAACAGGATCTTATCGCCGCCAATTCTCTGTTTACGACCACCATGATGGCCTCCGTTATTTTTGGCTTTGCCCTCGGCGACCCGCTGATCAACATTTTTAGGCTGAGTCAAGTACATTGGGCTATTGTGGGCTTGTTTGTCCTCTCCAGTGTCTCTTTGATGTTTATCAAAACTCCGCCCCCTGCCGTCAGTCAAGGAGAAAAGAAAACCCAAACATTGTCTGAAGCTGTGAATCAATTTTTCTTTGAGTTGAAAGACGGTATCTCCTACATACGGGAAAATCCTGTGATTTTAAATGCAATTCTTAAGCTGGCAACCTTGTTTTGCGGTGTGGTTGTGCTGTGCTTCTTGTTTATGAGCTTTGCTGAAGAATTTTTATACGAAGACGCCAAAGTGGCAGCCCAAAAATTCGGATATATTATCGCCGCCAGCGGATTGGGAATGGCGCTTGGTGCTGTGCTGGTGGGGCGTTTTGCGGGTGAATTTCCAAGGCGACTTATGGTTTACGGTGGGTTTGCCGCCACAGGACTGTGGATGCTCTGCCTGGTGTTGATTGCCGTAGTCGACCGAACCAACCGTGTCTTCACCATTCCCAGTATGACCCTCGGCCCGGTGTATCTCGATAGTATCCAGTTTACGTTTCGGATGCTCTACACCTATTTGTTTTCAACTCTCATGGGTGTGGGAGCGGCCTTTGTGGCAATCCCCTTGCAAGCCTTACTCCATGAGCGGATTCCAGAGGACAAGCGCGGCAAGATTTTGGGCGTGCAATTTACGATTTTGAGCACTTGCTCCACTTTACCGGCTGTAGCCACCGGGTTGATCATTGAGCATGTGGGTACCTGCCTGGTGTTAGAACTGATGGGAGCCCCGTTACTCTTGGTAGGCCTCTGGGGTTTGCTAAGAAAACGCCGAGGAGACGGCCATGCCCTTACTCCAGATTGGTAAAAGCAAACGGCTGTTAACCACCCCCGACAGTGAAAGAATTTATATTTCAGTCAGTAGTGAAGGCTACGGGCATTCCAGCAGAGCGCTTGCCATTGCCAGTGAATTTAGCCCTGATCAAATTGTGATTGGGACATACAGTTATGCTTTTGAGCGGGTAAAATCAGCGGGATACTCTTGTGTGAGTGTGCCACAAGAATTAAAGTTTATCGGGTCAGAAGGTTCTTTTGATGTGGGAAAAACGATTTTCCACAATCAGGCACGCGCTCTGGGCTTAAACCAGATTATTCAGGATGAGATGGATATTCTCCAGCAACACGGTATCTCCCTGGTGGTGGCAGACGGGCGGATGGCTCCGGTGATTGCCGCAGCCCGCTTAGACATACCCTGCGTGGTGGTCACCAACCAAAGCGCCTTTTATCCTTTCTTTGAGAAAGATTCCGCCCTGGTGAAACTGTTTGGCCACTCCTTTGAGTGGGTGATGAAACTCTGGCTGTCCAGTGCCGAAGAGATTCTGATTCCTGATTTTCCGCCCCCTTATACGGTGTGTCTGCCGAATCTATCCAGCAACTTCCAGGTAAAAAAGCGAACCCGCTTTGTGGGTCCTCTGGTTGCCTGGCAACGGGATCAAGTCCCTCACTTGCCCAAAGCCGATCGACGCCCTATGATTGTGGTGAGCCTCGGCGGGCATAGTTACCGACGTCCACTGTTTGATGCCGTGATAGATATCGCCCGGCAATCCCCAAACCTTCGCTTTGAGCTGCTCACCTCATTTACGGAAAACCCACTGCCTGAGAATGTGACTATCCATACGAATGTTCCTGACTCAGCTCCGTTCTTTAAAACATCCGATTTGGTTATCACACAAGGGGGACACAGTACTGCTATGGAACTCTTAACGCTGGGTAAACACTCTATCGTGGTGCCAGATAGTAATCAAATTGAGCAAGAAAACAATGCCCAACGGTTGGTTGAGCTGGGTGTTTCTCGCAAAGTTTGTTATGACCAACTGGAAGGCAATTTCTTGAAAGAAACCATCTACACCATGTTGGAAGACCGCCAAAGTGTGGAGAACGCACTGGATATGGCAGAACTAGCAAAGCAAATCCATGGTTCTCAGCAGGCAGCTAGTGTTTTAAGGGAATACGCTCATCGTCTGGTTGCCTATTAGGGCCAAAACTCTTTTTTGAAGGTTTAGAAAGCATTCTATTTTGGAAAAACGTGTTCTACTCATTTTAATCATTGCCACAGTTTGCGTCATTGGGGTGATGGAAAAGCTGGTTCCCAATGTCTCAGCTGTGTTTCTCTTGCTGGCTATTCTGGTTTCCTATGGTTGGTTTATCTCAGCCGCGATGGTTCACCGAAAGCGAAAGGAAATGAAGAATCCCCCTGAGCTGGATACCTCTTACCGCCCCTTTGTCTCAGTGATTATCCCGGCCCATAACGAAGAGAGTGTGATTGAATCTACTGTTACGGCCATACTCACACTGTCCTACGAGAATTACGACCTTTGGGTGATTGACGACCGTAGTCAAGACAAGACACCTCAGATTTTAAGAAAGCTTAAAGAGCAGTATCCTGAACGCTTTCACTTTTATATTAGAGAAACGACAGCCACGCCTGGAAAATCGGCCGTTCTCAATGATGCCCTCAAGCTGACTCAGGGGGAAATTCTTTGTGTGTTTGATGCAGATGCCCGTGTCGATCACGATTTTCTGGATAAACTCCTGCCGTATCTTTCCGATGACAGTGTGGGTGCTGTTCAGGCCCGCAAAGTGATCAGTAACGCCAATGTAAACTGGCTCACTCAATGCCAAAACTATGAATACTCCATGGATGCACAATTTCAAACGGGGCGAGATACAATCAAAGGGGCAGTTGAGCTGCGCGGCAACGGACAGCTTGTAAAGAGAAAAGCACTAGAGAGCGTGAACGGGTGGAATGAACTAAGCGTTACCGATGATCTGGATCTTTCGACCCGACTCCACATCCAGGGGTGGGATATTCGCTTTGCCCACAAGGTATGTGTCAGAGAAGAAGGGATCCCACGCTTAATTCCCCTGATAAAACAGCGCCGACGTTGGGCAGAGGGATCGTTAGTTCGGTATCTTGAGCATCTGGCTGATGTTCTCAACTCCGATCAAGTCTCCCTTAGAACCCGTTTGGATTTGGTCGCCTATATTATTCAATTTTTATTTCCCATTTGGATTGTGGCAGATTATCTCTTGGTTGCCTACGATATTGTGAGCGGCGACACGAACCGGGTCCATCTTCTGACGACAGCCGTGGCCTTACCTCTGTTGTGCGCCTTCTTTTTTGGATCTTCAGTCATCTCTATTTATCGGTTTAACAGACCTTCTATCTTGGAGATACTGCGCGGAGCAGCAACGACAGGGGTTTATTTTTCTATTATCTGGGTGCCAACTGCCTTCTGGGTGATCTGCAAAATCCTCTTTCAGAAAGAGCGCCGGTTTGACTGGTGCAAAACAGAGCATTCTGGGACAACAGCTTAATAAAAGAATCCCGAGCGTTTTTAAGCAGAAGCTTCCTGAATCTTCTGCAGTAGCTCCGCGGGGAGTCGCCGCTGGGTCCGCCACTGCATGTCCACCACCACCACGGTGGTTGTCGCCTGCATCACAATCTTTTCGGTCTCTTGCTGAGAAAAGGTCTGCTCAAACACCAGCTTGTGTGCATTGATAGTGACTGACGTGGTGAGTAATAACTTATCCGCCATTTGGGCAGGTGAGCGAAAGCGAAAGTGCTGATCCACAACAGGGTACACATAGCCCGCTTCTTCCCCTGGTTTGGACAGGCGAATTCCGAGGGAGTTCATCAACTCCACTCGCCCCATTTCAAGCCATTTCACGTAAGCCCCGTGCCACATCACCCCGAAGCAATCGGTATCAAAAATATGAACGTC
>CAZZIY010000083.1:0-8651 GCA_964654525.1 uncultured Vampirovibrionales bacterium
AAGCAAGCGTGTCTCTGTCACAATCGATATCAGTTAGCTTTACGCTAGACACTCCGTTCCTTTAATCTGATTCAGCGAGGTCAGAAAGGATGCAGCAAAAGATGCATCAAAATAGATGCAGGGTTTACGCACAAAAATAACCACATACCTCTCTCTCTTATTTTGTGCTGATCACAACAGTAGGCCTGCCCCCTTTTACTTTGACCTCCTTGAGCTAAACTCTACCCGCTAAACTCAAACCAAAGGAGGTTAGATTAATGCCCAGTCCTACGGCAACACTCACCCAGGCTCCAGAAGCTGTCTGGCACCGCCGCCATGTGATCGATTCAGCGCTGCTGTCCCGTGCTGAAGTTGAAGAAGTACTGCGAACCGCCAAAACGTTTGCCTCTATTTTGGCCCGCCCCATCAAGAAAGTTCCCACACTCCGCGGCAAAGTGGTCGCCAATGTGTTTTATGAGGATTCTACCCGCACCCGGACCAGTTTTGAGCTGGCGGCCAAATATCTCAGCGCCGATACGGTTAACTTTTCAGTGGCCACTTCTTCTGTCAAAAAAGGAGAATCCCTCCTAGATACAGCACAAACCCTGGTTGCAATGGGCATTGACGCTATGGTGATTCGCCATGGAAGTTCCGGGGTTTGTCATCAACTGGCCCAAACCTTTGGGGACAAATTGGCGATTATCAATGCCGGAGACGGAACCCATGAACACCCAACCCAAGGATTATTGGACCTCTACAGTATTTTAGAGCGAGTTCCCAGCGTCGAAGGGCTCAAAATAGTGATTGTGGGAGACATTGCTCACAGCCGTGTTGCCCGCAGCAATATTCATTTGCTCTCACTTTTCGGGGCGGATGTCCATGTGGTGGCACCCAGTACGTTGCTGCCTGCCGGATTAGACAAACTCCCCTGCACAGCCCATCATAATTTGGAAGCAGCCTTAGAAGGCGCCGATATTGTAATGGGGCTTCGCCTCCAGCTTGAGCGGCAAAAATCGGGTCTGATTCCATCCTTAAGCGAGTACGCCAAATATTACGGGATCACGAGAGAGCGTCTGGCTCTGTGTTGTAAGCCCAGCACCATTGTGATGCACCCCGGACCGATGAACCGTGGTGTGGAAATTTCCAGTGATATTGCCGATGATCCCCACCGCTCTATTATCACTCACCAGGTCACCAGTGGTGTTGCCATTCGGATGGCCTTGTTATACCTGGTTCTTACCATTGGCAACGGAGGTTCTTCCAATGAAAACATTGCTTAAAGGCGGTCGCCTCATTAATCCCAGCACGCAAACAGATGCTGTGATGGATATTCTGATTGAAGATGACGTTATTCGGGCGATTGAACCCAATATCTCTGTCCAAGACGCAACAACTGTCATTCAACTCACCCCTGAACATTGGGTGACCCCCGGCTTGGTGGATCTACACGTCCATTTTAGAGACCCCGGCCAATCTGCCAAAGAGACCACAGGAACCGGATCCAAGGCAGCAGCAGCAGGCGGTTATACTTCAGTTTGTGTGATGCCCAACACCCAACCGGTGATTGACAATCTGCAGACCCTAGATTACGTCAATAACGTGATTCAAAACGATGCTGTCATCCATGTTTACCCCAGTGCGGCTGTAACCAAAGGACAGTCTGGCGAAGAGTTAACCGAAATGATTAGCCTGGTGAAACGCGGTGTGGTAGCCTTTACGGATGACGGGCACTGTGTGATGAACGCCAATATTATGCAGCTGGCGCTGAGATATGCAGCCATGGTTGAAGTCCCGATCATTTGCCATGCGGAAGACACCCATCTCTCTGCCAAAGGCTGTATGAACGAAGGGTACCACGCCACGTTACTGGGCCTGCCAGGGATTCCCAATACGGCCGAAAGCGTGATTGTGGCCAGAGATATTGAACTGGCCCGTTTCACCGGAGGCAGAGTCCACTTTGCCCATATTTCCACCCGAGAGTCAGTGGACTTGATTCGCCGGGCCAAAGCCGATGGATTACAAATTACGGCTGAAGTGACCCCGCACCATCTGGTTTATACGGATGCGGCACTGTCTGGCTACGATACGGACTTTAAGATGCATCCGCCGCTTCGGGCAGAGGTGGACCGCCAAGCCCTGATTACCGGACTACTTGACGGCACCATTGACGCTATTGCCAGTGATCATGCCCCGCACACCCCTGATGAAAAAACACTGACGATGGACCATGCCCCGAACGGCACAATGGGGCTGGAGACTAGTCTGGGCGTTATCCTAACGCACTTTTACCAGAATGAGCTGCTCCGTCCTATCGAAATCATCCAGCGGATGTCGACACAACCAGCCCAGTGCTTTAACCTGCCGGCTGGCGAGTTGGCTGTGGGGATGCCCGCCGATATCACGGTGATAGACCCCAACCTGTGCTGGACGGTCGATCCGAAACGCTTTGAAAGCAAATCGCGAAATAGCTGTTTTAAAGGCAATAACCTGATTGGCAAAGCCATTGCGACGTTTGTTGCGGGGCAAAATGTGTATGCCGATCCAACCTTTGAAAGCCTGAAGCAGACCCAACTGATGGCCGTGTAATTTAGTGATAAAATACACGTGCATAAGACATTGCTTATCAGTAACGCAAGGGAATACGACTCATGCAAGGCAAAATAAATAGCGTTTTGAAAAAAAACACAGGCCTTGGCGCTGCCGCCATTATTTTGATTGCGCTAGCGGGTTTGGTGGTTTTGGCTGGATTCTACGGCATTGGCCAGTATAATGGGTTTGTCTCACTGGATACGTCTCTGCAGCAAGCCGCTTCCAATGTAGATGTCCAGTTAAAGCGACGCGCTGATTTAATCCCCAACCTAGTCCAAACTGTCAAAGGCTATGCCAAGCACGAGAAAGATGTTTTCACCAATATTGCGATGGCCCGGTCTCAGCTCCTAAGCGCACGAACGGGAGAAAACCCCGGAAAAGCAGCGGCTGCCAATGCCAACTTCAGTTCCGCACTGGGTAGACTCCTTGCTTTAGCTGAAAATTATCCCAATTTAAAAGCCGATAAGCAGTTCATTCAGCTTCAAGATGAGCTTGCCGGAACGGAAAACCGGATCACCTATGCACGGACTCAATATAATGAGATTGTAAGAACTTATAACACTGCCATACGCCTGTTCCCATCCAGTCTAATTGCCAATATTACTGGATTTCAGCAAAAACAATCTTTTGAAGCGGCTGAAGCGGATAAGGTTGTCCCTAAAGTCAGTTTTGAAGATAAGCCCTAGTGAAGAAGTAGCTGTCATGAACGATCCTGCCAATGGTCTGGTCAAGCGTTTTTCTCTCCTCACAGGCAGCAATCTCCTCTTCTCCTTGCTTGCGCTTTTCTCATTGCTCTGGACATTGCAACAGCCTGCCGAATCTCCTTACTTTTCTCTTTTCTGGGGCGGCATTTTCCCGGTAATTGTCTCTTTCCAATATCGCGCTGATGTGAAATCACGTCCGTGGCGATCGGCCATTATACTTGCCTGGGCTCTCTGGGGGCTCATGACCCTGCTGCATTTGACCCCGTCTCGACTTTTATTGGGGCCTTGCCTGATGGGTGCCTTTTTTGGCTGGCTCGTCTCTGGCTGGATGCTTACGTTTTCGGACAACTACCGGCAGCGGGTTATTCAATGAATTTACTAATTACGAGTGCGCGCAATTTGCCTTTACTGCTAACTTCCTTTTTACTGACTGTGTTTTGCGTGCTTTCCCCAACTCCAAGTCTGGCAGACAATGATTTTCAGCCCATCAATACAGTACCACCGCAGCCCACTGGGCTCAATATTTACATCAACGATTGGGGCGCGCTGATTAATGAAAGTGATCGCGAGGTGCTACGATCTCGTCTGATGGACTTGGACCGACGTGGGAAAGCACAAATCGCCATAGTGACGCTCCCAGATACAGACAGAGAACTCTCTGAATTTGCCCCGGAGATCATTCACACCTGGGGAATAGGCCATAAAGACAAAGACAACGGAATTTTAATCCTCTGCAATGCACAAAGAGTCCGCGCCCATCAACGCCACCGCATCTTCTTTGCGACAGGATCGGGTGTGGAAAGCTTGCTACCCGATGGGAAGTTGGGTCGCATTCGCGATGAGATCACTTCTCCCGCATTTGATAACGGTAATTACTCCCAAGGAATAAGAGATGCTGCTCTTTCTATCGCAGATGAACTGGAAAATGCCGATGTGTCTACGATGGCAAACAAGCGTGCCCATCAGCACAAAGGCAATAGCCTCTTAGACTATTTGGTCATAGGCACCTTCTTAGGCTTTATCTACGGTATCTTGCGCCGTCCCTGGAATCCCTTGGAAATAATCCCCGATTTGATTGTGATGGCGATTGTCTTTTTTGTGCTCACCTGGATGGCCCTCATTCCCTTCACTGTCATGATGATTTTTGGTCGGGTGCTCAAGGCGCTGGGTCTGGTTCGAGTGTCGCCCGCAGGACCTGGCTTCTACAGTGGATACGGAGTGGATTCTGGCTGGAGTTCTGGCGGAGGCGGGGACGATTTCGGCGGAGGCTTTGGCGGGGGAGATTCTAGCGGCGGCGGGGCCGGAGATTAGAATTAGCTGGAGAGTTAGAATTAGCCAGAGATTAGAATTAGCTAGAAGGGTTTTGACGGCTAACCATCGCCGGAAACTGAGAATAAACCCGGCTTTTCACAAAAGAGAGAATCTGGGGGATTTCACCTTTGAGAGCCTGTCGGACCAAAAAGTTTGGAATAAAAAATCCTGGATCCACGCTCAGCGTGTAGGTCATCACCGTTTTATTGCCAGAATCCACCGGGGTCAAATGACAAAGCCCGTAAAAGCTTTTAAAGCTGCCACTGAGCCGGGAAAATTGAGTGGATTTGCGTCCTGCCAAGTAATCGACTTGCGCCGTGTAAACAAACAAAGGGAGGAGTCTAGAAATTTGTAGTGAGTACTCGACCAATTGAGCTGAATTTCCGGTTTTTTTGATCAGTTTTACCTGTTTGAGGTGTTTTTCTCCTCGAAATAAGGTTTCCTGATCTTGAAGCGCTTGCCACACTTGCTCTACAGGACGGTCAATCATAATTTTGATCTGCACCGCCTTCAAATCGTCTGTCCCCTGCAGATACGGGACATCTTGGGCCAGCACACGGCCTTTACGCAGCTGACTGAGCTCAGGGTCTGAAAGCACCGGGGCTTTGGTTGGCAGAGGGAATGAATCGGCAAAAACAGAGCAGGCAATGTTGCTCGCCAGTGTGATTGCCAGAATTAAAAATAATTTATATCCCTGCGTCATCTATTTTTTGTCCGTGTTTAAGCCGTCGTATTTGGCAGATAAGACTCCACACCAATCAAGGTCCCGGGCCGTTTATCCAGCGATTTCAAGAAGCTTTCCAGCTGTTCACCGCAGACATGATAATGATTAATCCGAGTCACGCCAGATTGTTTGTGGGATTCCAGCATTTTAACCAAATAGAATTTAGATGCAAAGTGTTGTTTTGCCTGTTCTTCAACCGTAATAGCCTCTGGAGGCAAGTACTTAAAGGTAACATAATTCAGACCATCGGGGCTAATCACGAGTTCACCCCCATCATCTTTGTGACGCTCAAAAATGTGGATTACCTTTGAATCAAGCTCATCAGACTCAGACATGGTTAAAGAGGGCTCTCTATTGCGTGTTCTTGTTCCAGACGCTGTAATTGTAAATGCAGATCGGCCCCAAGTCGGCGCACGGTTCCATCATACCAAAACAACGTGAGGGCACCCAAAAGAAAGGGAAACAATACCAAATGAAACAAATTGGAAAAGATACTGGCAAATACTGACATATGGAAAGGGACGTATCCCTTTTCTCCGCCCTGTATCATTTGCAGTAGCACTACAGAAACAGGAATATTGACGACCAGGCTCATCACAATCGCTGTCGTACCCAAGGCTATCCCAAACCAAGCAGAACGAAGAGGCTGTCCTAGGATGACCTTATAGGACTCAACAATAGTATCTATCATTCGCTTTTCGGTTTCTGTACAGGCAAGTGCTGTAATAGGAATCAGCAACAACATCGCTTGAAATCCAATCAGAATAACAAGCTGGATACCAATGACTAGCATTAAAACGGCCATCCCACCTGCCCCTAGGCTAGGATTCACTTTCATCATATTGCCAATCGCAAAGGCAAACAGGATGAACTCAATCGTGATCATCGCAATATCGACCACCACAAAAAAGAGATAACCGACAAACGACAGTATCACAGATAAGGTAATGCTTTTCCAGCGGTTGAGCGATTGGGTGATTGCCTCTTTTAAGGTGATGGGATCTTCCTGAATCAGGCGGCTATAGTAAAAGCGAATCAACACAAAAAAGAAGAATACAGAGACAATCCCCGCCAGCATACTTAAAAGCATCGCAGCCAGCATTAAGACGACAGAAACAACAATATATGTGGGGTTTATCCTGTCCCGCAATGGGGCTGAAGCGGGATAGCTGGCCAGGATGGCCACAATTAGATTTAAGAATGTGGGCGGCATCATCAGCAAAACACTTTCCTTAGGAAAGCGTCGAAACAGACTCCAAGCCCTGCCAACAATGGCTGTCGCCCCGGAATGGGGATAGATACGCTGAATCGGCCTTAAATTATGGCGCCACAGGGAGCGACTTATTTTATCTTCTGGAGACAGGCCTGGGCGTAAAACTCTGGATCTGGGTTTTCGTCTTTTTGGCCGTTCGGGTTGAGGCGTTTGTTCGGAATCGGGATTTTCTGACTCACTCACGGGTTGCCGTCTCCTGTAATACTTGCTGGAAGGGTTTGATAACCTCAAAACGATAACCACACCCGCGAGCCAATTCACCGCCCAATAACAACACCTTTTCTGAAGGGTAGGTCCGACAAAAATTAGGCCGATCCTCATATATCATACAGGTTTTTTCCGGACTCAAATGCACACACTCAAAACGGACCCCGTGCTCGTCTTCGGCCATCGGGCGAAAAGAAGCATATTCTGGGACGCTCTGTTGCAACTGCTCAAACTCTTCAACCGAGTCAATGGTTTTTTCCCCGTTCACCAGGTAGATGTTGTTACAGCACTTGGCACACATCCCGCACGTACCACTGCGGCGGTAGTACTTGCCTTCCACCAGTCCTGATTGCTGTGCCGGCAAGGCCCATCGCTTAAATGTTGAAATAGTAGAAATAATAGTAGAGGGAATCAGGTCACTCGGATTCACAAGGGCTGCTCTTTCCAAAATGAGTCTATTTGCCGGTATTCTGGTTTTATTGTAGTGAGAACGCTTGCAAACATGAAGCCCATATTGCGAGCAAACGGGGGATTGGCATAAAATAAAGCTCCAAAGCTCCCAATCCCAAAACCCCGAATTTCAACCGTCTCTTAAACACTTCAAACGGGCCGTAGCGCAGCTTGGTAGCGCACTTCCTTGGGGTGGAAGGGGTCGCAGGTTCAAATCCTGTCGGTCCGATAAAAAGCCACAAGGTGCCTTCTTGGATGACCCTGTGGCTTTTTTATTTACACATTTTTCCAGAGACCTTCAAGATGACGCTGCCTCCAAACACAACCCCTCCTCCCTATTCTGTCTTCATCATTGGGGCAGGAAACATCGCTGCTCTATTAGACACGCCTGACTCGGACGATATCATTACCCACGCCCATGCTGTTCAGGTGCATCCTTCACTTCGGCTCATTGGGTTTGCAGAGCCAGACCCACATACGAGGCAAATTGCGTCAAAGCGATGGTCTGTGCCCTCTTACCAAAGCGTCGAAGAGTGGATTTCATCAACAACAACATCAACACAACACAAAGCGGATATTATAGCCATTGCGGCTCCCACCCAGGAGCACTTTCCTCTGTTAGTTAAGCTTCTAGACTGGTTCGCAGAACACAAAGAGGATCCTCCATTCCACCTCCTCTTTTGTGAAAAACCGGTAACCGCAAACGTAGCCCGTGCTGAAACCATTGTCAGGCATTCCCATCTTAAGCACGTGCCAATATGCGTCAATTATTCCCGGCGGTACCTGCCGGCTATTCAAGCATTGAGTCAACAAATTCACAACCAGCGCTGGGGGGCATTACTCAGCGGCACGGCCAGTTATGGCAAAGGGCTCTTCAACAATGGCTCACATCTAATCGATTTACTCTCTCTCTTTTTTGGCCGCCTTGAGGTTAAACAAACATTTGGAGCAGTCTACGACCACTTTGAGTTTGACCCAAGTATCTCAGGGGTATTAGAGATTTCACCTCAAAACGGGGTAGGATCTCCAGCTTTCATTGCTTTACAGACCATTGATTGTCGAGCATATACACACTTTGAACTCGATCTTTTCTTTGAGAAGGGTCGGATTCAATTAACCGAGCTTACGACTCAAATAACCGAATACAGCATTCAAGACAGTCCCGTCTATTCCGGCTATCGACAATTGGTGCCTTGCAATACAGAAAAAACACAAATCCAATCTGCAATGTCTTTTGCCTACGATCATCTGGCAACATATTTACAGAGCCGTTTTTCCTCAACATCAAAACCACATACGCCCCCTATAGCGCTTATCAATCCTATTGAAGAGGCGTTGTCGGTGCTGCACACCTGCGATAAAATCTATCAATCTGCAAAAGAGAATAGCCTTCTTAAGGTTGAGGCTGGCACAG
>CAZZIY010000084.1:0-8508 GCA_964654525.1 uncultured Vampirovibrionales bacterium
GGGCCGCCAAAGCCGCCAGGGCGAGGACCGCCAAAGCCGCCAGGGCGCGGGCCACCAAAGCCTTGATGTCTTGGAGGGCCGTAGCCACCTTGCTGTTGTCTTGGAGGGCCGTAGCCACCTTGTTGATGTCTTGGAGGACCGTAGCCGCCTTGCTGTTGTCTTGGAGGGCCGTAGCCGCCTTGTTGTTGTCTTGGAGGACCGTAGCCGCCTTGTTGTTGTCTTGGTGGGCCGTAGCCACCTTGCTGTTGTCTTGGAGGACCGTAGCTGCCCTGGCCTTGCCTCGGGGGACCGTAACTGCCTTGGCCTTGGCGCGGCGGACCGTAACTGCCTTGAGGTTCTTGCTGTCTGGGAGGGTAACCGCCGCCAGCAGGAGAATATCCCTCACCGCCGTAACCAGCTCCGCCATATCCACCGGAGTCGTCTTGACCCGGTTGAGAGGCTCTATCAGGGTATAAGCAAGTTGGACAAACAACCCGTTTTGGGTTTTTGGTCTCAAACTCGCGACCGCATTTTGAACAAGTGTTGTAGTACATCAGATTAATTACTCAGACGGTTATGGGAGTGATAAAAAGGCAATGTAAATCATGTGCGCTAAAAGAGGTCCCCTTATCGCAAAGCGCTGGTGGTTGAAAGGTAATATGCAATTTTTTGGCGTTGAGTCACCCTGTCGTTCACTTATGGTTTTTTGAATGATACCTGAACATTAATATCCTTGAAGTCAAATAGGCCTTTGATGTTCCCCTGGGTAAGAATACCCTGTCTGTTGTTTAGGGAGGAAAGGGCGCAAGATGCGCATTCTGGACAGTGGGAAGCTAACAACTAAAAATTGACTCATATTGTTAGGAGGTGTGAGTGTTGTGTGGGGTAGCAAGAATCGAAAGGCACCTGTATTTTCCGAGTAGACCGCTGGGAATCCGTAAACTGTCTCGTATTGTGTTTGAATCCACACAAAATCCAAAGGCTAAAGAGATTTTATTAAAACAGATAAAGAGCATAAACCAAGTATTGATACTTTGGAGTCTATCCCTGTTTATTCATAACACATGTTATCAAAATTGGGAAGTGTTTTTCTTTGTATCCTAACTGACACAAGACTCTTGGATGAAGATATGAATTTTGTAAGATGCGGCATACAATAGGGGCTATGAGTGGATTATTTGATATTGTTGGACCTGTTATGGTTGGACCTTCCAGCTCTCACACTGCTGGGGCGGTTCGTTTGGCAATATTAGCCAGAAATATTGCCCAAAAACCGATTCAATCTGTCCGTTTTGAGCTCTATAATTCTTTTGCAAAGACATATAAGGGGCATGGAACTGATAGAGGACTCTTGGCAGGAATGATGGGGTTCTCTGTGGATGATGATCGTATTCGGGATGCTTATTCATGGGCCAAAAAACTCCATTTAGACTTTGAGATGCTCCCTATGGAGTCTCCCAATCACTTCTCGCCCAACACGGTCGTTTTCAAAATGTTACTCGAAGACGGTGAGAACCTAACCGTGGTTGGGCACTCGATTGGTGGGGGTAAGGTTTATGTCTCTAAAATTAATGACTATAATGTCGCACTCAAGGGTGAATTCCCGACTCTTTTGTTATTCTATAAAGATCAACCCGGGATGATTTGGCAGGCCAGTAAAGTCATTGCCGAAAAAAATATCAATATTGCCTCTCTCACCTGTACTCGCCGAAAACGAGGGATTGAAGCCTTTATGTCAATTGCCCTTGATGCCCCGTTACCATCTGGCTTCTTAGAATCATTTAGAGAGGCTTTTCGTCAAATTCCTGATGTGTATTCTGTGCGGGCAATAGATCAACTTCCCCTTTAGATAAACGATAGAAAGACCTTTATATGAGTGATTTTCAGTCATTTGATCAACTCTTAACCTATTGTCAGGAGAGACAAACCTCAATTTGGCAAGCTGCTTTGACTCAAGAAGTGGAGGACAGCGGGCGAAGTGAGGAAGTAATTCTCGATGGTATTCATCAATTGGTCGCCCAGATGCGCGCAACTATTGAAAGTGGCATTACATCTGAAGCTCCTTCTATGAGCGGGCTATCCGGTGGTGATGCAAAAAGAATGATGGCCTTTCTGCAAGACAGTAACTGTGTTCTATCCCCACTCAACATTCGGATGATGGCCTACGGGCTTGCTACTCTCGAAGAAAATAGCCGAATGAGAAAGATTGTTGCTTGTCCCACTGCAGGTGGTAGTGGCTCAGTGCCGGCAGTTCTCATTGCTCTGGAAGATGAGCAGAAGGTCTCTCGGGAAAAAACAGTTAGTGGTCTTATTACAGCCGGTTGTATTGGTGAAATCGTCTCTAAAAGAATGCATTTATCGGGCGCTGCTGCCGGATGTCAGGCAGAAGTGGGTGTTGCATCTGGTATGGCGGCTGGGGCTATGGTGGAAATGCTTGGAGGCTCCCCCCAACAGGTGCTGCATGCGGCAGCCATTTCCATGCAAAATTTAATGGGCCTGGTCTGCGATCCGGTTGCGGGTCTGGTAGAAGTCCCCTGTGTGGTCAGAAACGGTTTGTCTGGGGTTCAGGCCGCCGCTGCTGCCACAATGGCACTGGCTGGTGTAAAAAGCTTTATTCCCATTGATGAAGTAGTGGATGCGATGGCCGAAATTGGCAAACTGATGCCAAGACAACTCAAAGAAAGTGCTGATGGTGGTTTGGCACAAACGCCAACAGCAAGGGCTTTTACCAATCAGTTTTTTCAAATGTCCAACCGGGCTAGCAATCTGTACTAAATATCAACGCATCAATTAGTGCCAGCTAACGCCCATGCCAACATCTCGGCTGCTTTTGCTGAGATTGGGAAAGACCATTAAATGGCCGTCATCATCGCGCCAACGAACCCAGCCAATAGGACTGCTATGATCAAAGTCCGTGGCTTCCACCAAGAGCCAGTTTCCACGAACATGCTTCACCTGAAGTTTCACAATGGCAGTGGTTTCAATTAATTTAGCCTTATCTTCCGGGGCCGTATGCAAAGTTCGTTCAATACCGGGGACACCACTCAACCAGAACACACCAGTGTCTTTTGCGTGAAGCCTCATGAAATCTAACCAACTCTGAAAGACGCCCAAGTGAGGGGCTTGTGTTTGTTGAAAATCCGGGTCGAGTTTTTCGCGCAGTTTTACCCAACCACTTTTTTGTTTTTTCAGATCGTAAAGAACCTCTGCCCAGCCGTCTCCGTTCTCACTGAGGACTGGCATAACCGCCAGTTCCAATTCTGGATAAAAACAGAGGAAGGTGTTAAAAAAATCGCTGGAAGTGCTGCTTGCAGGCCGTGTTTGGACTTGAAAAGAAATTTGTCCAGCGGATCCCAAATGACCCCATTTAATGGTGGCAATTGGTTTTTCAGTGGTATCTGGGTTGGCGTAAATTTCGGTAAGATGGGGCGCAAAATAGAGGCCCGTTCCCCAATTGGACTGTTTATCATACTGTTGAGGACTATAGCCAAACATCGTGGCAGCCATTGCACTTGGCGACATCAAAACTGCCGCCAAAAACAATAGAATCATAATGACAGAGCAAACCACTGTTAGCCTGGAAAGGAGGCAGTCAAAACACAATTTGCAGGAATATTTTTCGTGATTAATCTTGCGTCTTTTTTTCTTGATGTGCGCTATGACATTTGCACGGAGTTTCATGCCAATACCACTCTCAAAAAATTGCTACCACTGACCTCATCTTTATCATGACATACCATGCAATATTTGTGATCCCTTAAGTTAATGATTTAATCTTGATAGAACGCATAAATAAGTTTTTTAAAAAGGTGTTTGCTTCAATGGTCCGGGTCCCAACAATAACAAAATCAGCAGAAAATAATTTTGCTTTGGATGTGAGTAATCCTCAGTTTGTAAAAAGTGCACCGTCACTCAAAGATGCCCCTGTTTGGGGAGGTTTATCTGACCATGTTCCCGAGTATGTCTTGCTGGGCCGTTCTAATGTGGGTAAATCTTCCTGTATTAATGCGCTTTTAAAGCGAAAACAACTTGCAAAAACCAGTAATACACCAGGGAAAACCCAGTTGATGAACTTTTACGAAATCCAAAATCCTAAACATCATTGGGTTTTGGTGGATTTACCAGGTTATGGATATGCCAAGGTGTCTAAAACCAAAAAGCGTCTCTGGGCAGAAGCGTTCGAGCTGTATCTGAAGAATAGAGATAATATTGCCTTGTGTTTGGTGATGGTAGACGGGCAAATTGCGCCACAAGAAGCTGATTTGCAGATGGTTGAATGGCTTCGCTTTCATCAAAGGCCTTTTGCTTTGGTAATGACCAAATTAGACCGCCTGCCTAAGGCACAATGGCAGAAACAAGAGAAATTGTTTAGGGAGTCGTTCTCGATCATTGAACCGCAAGAAGCACTCTTGAGTTTTTCAGCCAAGACGGGCTGGGGTGTTAGCCATGTCTTGCAACTGCTGGCTCGACATTACGGTTAACAGGTAAGTAAGTCTTTTCAAGCGGCTATCTTCCCAGTAAGATGACCAAAATATCAGAAAGGAATTAAACGATGGTGACTACCATGACCAATGAAACAAACCAATCCGCAACATCTGGCCTGTTGCGAGGTAAGACTGGGCTAATTTTCGGTGTTGCGCACAAGACCAGCATTGCCTGGGCTATTGCCTCTGCATTGAGTGAGGCAGGGATGCGCTTAGCCTTTACATACCAAGGAGAGCGCTTAGAAGAGAATGTCCGTGAATTGGCTGGGACTCTCGAGGGTTCCTTGATTCTGCCTTGTGATGTGACTGATGATGCCCAAATCAAAGCCGTCTTCGATGAAGTGGATGCGACGTTTGGCGGCTTGGATACACTGATTCATTCTGTGGCGTTTGCCAAAAAAGAGGATTTATCCGGTGCCTTTGTAGACACTTCTCGCGATGGGTACCTGTTGGCGCAAGATATCAGTGCCTACTCTTTAACAGCGCTTTCTAAAGCTGCAACTCCTCTGTTTGAGAAAAACGGCGGTGGCAGTGTGATTACCCTGACCTACCTCGGTGGAGAGCGCGTTGTCGAAAATTATAACGTGATGGGTGTTGCCAAAGCAGCGCTCGAGATGAGCGTTCGCTATCTAGCAGCTGATTTAGGGCCCAAAAATATTCGGGTGAATGCCATTTCAGCTGGCCCCATCAAAACACTGGCCGCCAGAGGTATGAGTGGCTTTAGCAATATTTTGGGCTATATGCAAGAGCACACGCCCTTAAAACGCAATGTGGAAGCTGCTGAAGTGGCTGATACGGCCTTGTTTCTGGCAAGCCCACTTGCCCGTGGTATCACCGGAGAGGTGATTCACGTGGATTCTGGCTTCCATATTATGGGTTTTTAGGCTTTCTAAATAATTTATAAGCCTCTGAGACGATCGGCGGGCGAAACGATGCTGGTGATTCGAAGACCGAAATTGTCTTCGATAACGACCACTTCGCCTTTGGCGATGAGTTTTCCATTTGCAAGCAGATCAACGGGCTCTCCTGCAATCCGGTCTAGTTCAATAACAGACCCACGGGTGAGTTCTAAGACTTGCTTGATAGAAATTTCTGCCTTGCCTAGCTCAACACTCAGACTAAGCGTGACATCCATCACCAAATCGAGGTTTTTGTTATTTTCTCCAGAGCGCTGTGGCTGACTATCGAGTGAGGAAAATTGCACGGGCTGCACTGTCGTCATGGGGTTGGATTCCATGTACTGTGTGTCTTGTCCTGGTGAGGCGGTGTCTGCCATGGCAGAAATTGCTCCTTCGTTGTTGCTGTGAGAGGGCGTTTCGGAATCGAGACCGACGTCGGCTGACATCAGTGCATCCACTTGAGCTTGAGCATCTTCCACAGTGACGATTGTCTGCCAATGTATCGTCTGTGAGCCAATATTCTTGAATGCTTGCTGAAAACGTAGAAACGAAGTGGCGGCGATAGGTTGTGACATCAACCAATCCAGGGAGAAGGCTTCGATTTCCGGGTTACTTACTTCGATGGTTGTGCCCAGAAGGCTTGCCAGGCTGGTGGCAACCGCATTCATTAATTGATTGATTGCTTCGGTGACTGCGCTGGCTTCCATCTCACTGAGACTGCTTCCTGCTTCTTCTGGGCTTGTTCCCATCATTTGGGCAGCCAAGTTCTGACAGTCTGATACCGGAAGAATAATCGTATAGTGCGATTTTAACCCTTGAGAGAAAGCAACAGAAATGGCCACTTGAGGCGGACCGCCTTCGAGATCGCTTAAATTTTCTAAGGTTAAACATTCTTCTAATCGAGGCTCGTCGGCCTCAACTTGTGTACCAACAACAGCACTCAGTTGTGAGACCAGTGCCTCGGTGGAAACGCTGAGTAGATGATCGTAAAGTTCACGAGAGTCAGGGCTGAGTGAGGGTGCCGACTGGAGCGTGTCTTCATTCGACGGTGGGTTGTTTGGTGTCATAGAGGCCAAATCCTTCTATTGCTTCTTCATCGGCAACACTTTCGTTGATGTAAACGGCCAGGTTGTTTTTTAAGGTCCCTGGGCGGGCAAAAAATTTGGGTCGATGGTTTACACAGACCAATAAACTTTCATGGGCAAGTCGGTCAAGACATACAACATCGCCTACACGCAGATCGAGTAAGTCTTTAACTGTGATAGTAGTTCCGCCCAATAAGACTTCAACGGGCATTTTGGCGTGATGGAGCTTTTGTAAAACTTGTTGTTGCTGCTCTACGGGAACATCACTGTGCTGACCGTGGAAAATTCGCTGAGAGCTTAAAGAGCGAATCACACTTTCCAAAACAGGATAGGGAAAACACAGACTGATGAGTCCAGAGTCCTTATTTCCGACATTAATTTCCAGAGTGACCAGGGCAACCATCTCTCCTGGCGTAGCAACCTGAATCAAAGCGTAGCTCTCTTCAATGGCTACCAGTGATGTTTCTACATCCAGCATAGAGCGCCAGGCATCCTCCAAGGCTGTCATGGCACGGTCAATCACCCGTTTAATCAGAGATTGTTCGATATCGGTTAATTCTCTGGGCCGGGGTTCTGAGACTCCAGGGCCGCCTAGCATCCGGTCGATGATACTGGAGGTCACTTCATAGCCCAAGCCAAATAATACTTGACCGGGCAGTGGCGCCATTTCCAGAATACTCACCGTCATCGGACTGGGCATAGAGCGAATAAATTCATCATAGGTGAGCTGATCAACTGAGACAACATCAATTTCAACTGTGCTTCTCAGATATGCGGTCAGCACAAGGCCCATTTGCCGGGCAAACGTCTCATGGAGTGTTTGCAAGGCACGAAGGTGATCTTTAGAGAATTTATCAGGGCGACGAAAGTTGTAAAGCTTATAATTCCGCTTCTCAATCACCTGCTCTTCAGTGTTATCGTCAGTGAGCAGCGGCTTATCAATCCCTACAGAGAGAGAGGATAATAGATTATCGATTTCATCTTGTGAAAGCATCCAGAGGGTCTCTCTCTTTTGGTTGAAAATTAATACTGGATAATGAAATCGGAGAAATTGATACGAATAATCTGGTATTTTTTCTCCATCAATTGATTGATAGATTCTTTAATTTCGTCTTTTAATTGTTCTTGCCCTTCAGGACTTTGCAGCACACTGGCAGTCCGCTTCATTAAAGCTGCATTAATTAGATCTCGAATGGTGGGAACGTAGCGGCCCATTTGTTGATTAAAGGCGGCCAAACATTTTTGATAAGCGCCTCCACCTTCTCCGCCTTCACTGGCAATCAGTGTTTTATCGGGGTGTTGATAGTGATTCAATCTATGTTTTTCCTGGGCCTCAGGAAACGGGGCTGCAGCACCGAGTATTTTTCCTTCAATAGCTAAGGGGCCTGGCATTGCTTCGGCATGGGCTTCGCCTCCTTCAGAACAATACTCTTCTTTGGGGACAGCGATGCTTAGGGACATTTTGGTTCTTAAAAATTGGTTTCCGTTTAGATTGGGGTCTGATTTTAAATTGACGGTAAACTCATCAAGCTCTAAATTAAGCCCAATGGTTTGGTTAGGTTCATTGCTTTTGGCTTCTCCCTCACCGCCGTGCTCTGCAGGCTTGTTGATTTGTGCCATAATGGCCGGAACAAGAACCATTGGGGCGACAAAATAGGTGGTGGCGACAGAGCCTAAAACACTGGCGATAAAAATGGCTGCAATGGTAATAATAAATTTGAGATCGAAGGCGCCGCCGCTGCCACCGCCGCCAGAAGACTTATCTTTAACTTCAACAGCAGTTTCGTCTGCTTTGGGTTTTAAATCTTTGGGCTTTGTTGGTCGCGCCATGGGCCTTTTCCTACATTTCCGTTATCAGTCATTAGAGGGTTTGCTTCGTGAGGTTCTGCTTCGCTTGCCACCGTACTCAATATTACTATATCGACCCGTCGGTTTTTTTGTTTCCCTTGAATAGATGAATTTAAGGCAAGGGGTTTATATTCTCCGTACCCACTGGCAGAAAGTTGAGCAGGAGAAAAGTGTCTGGCCTCAATCAAATATCGAAGAATTTCTGTCGCTCGG
>CAZZIY010000085.1:0-8366 GCA_964654525.1 uncultured Vampirovibrionales bacterium
AGGCACTTCACTCCGATTTAATTTAAGGTTCTACTTTTTTTTCCCAAACAGGTTTCCAAATAAACTTTTTCGGGCGGGTTTTTCCACAGGTGTTTGCTTAGGTGAAAACCCTTTTTTACGCTTGCCAGGATCTTGAGCAGGGCTGGAAGCACTGTCAACCTGTGATGAATTGTCTAGTAAGGTATCCATATCTTTTTCTCTGAGTTTTGCTTTTACTGGAACAGGCACCTTGGTTTCTTTTTTGGTCTGTTGCAGTACAATACCGCTGATTTGACAGGCAAGATCAATAAAATTTTGATAAATCATCTTTCCGTCTTGCAAGGTACTTATTGGAATCCCTCGGTTAATAGCCGTCATAATGGCTTGGTAATTGTTAGGGATCTTCCACGAAACTTCATGCCCTAACGTTTCTTCTACATCTTGTATGGTAATTTCATCATCCGGCAAATAGCGGTTAATCAGCAACTTCACTTTTTGTCGGTCGTAACCGAGTCTGTCAAATAGATTGAGTACCCGTTGCGAACTCCGGATATTGGGCAAATTAACCATTGAAACTAGTAGAATCTGATCCGCTAGATCGAGGGCAGTCAGGGTCTTGGAATCAAAAGACGTTGTGGTATCAATAATTACGTATTCAAACGTGGCTTTCAACACAGTGAGTACAGTATTAATTTGCTCGGCCGTAACCTCTTCGGCCTCTTCCACATTCAGTGGATCAGCAAGAACATAGACATGTGAATTAACATGGCGAAATTCAGCCAGCGAGGTTTCCAAATAGGTCGCATCCACTCGGCCGATATTTTTGGCTATATCCACAATGGTTTGCCGAGGCATGATATCCAGAAAAGTCGTAATATCACCCAGTTGGAGATTGAGATCGACTAAAGCAACCGGTTTTTTGGTAATTTCTGAGAGAGACAAAGCCAAATTAACCGCTATAGTTGTTTTACCGAGACCTCCCTTGTTACTGAATACGGTTAAAATACGTCCTGAGTTATCCCCACTGGCATCAGCCACAAAGGCTTGATGATGTTTTTCAAGCATTGCATTTAAGTCACTTGCCTGAATCGGTCGTTTTAAAAATTCTCTCGCCCCAGATTGCATTGCCGCCAAGATACTTTCTAAGGAGATTTCATGGCCGGAAACCACAATCATTGTGTCCTTAAAATAGGTGGTAATCCGTTTGATGAGATCATAGGTCCGGTGAGGGTCTTCTCGAATATCGACAAATACAACATCGGGTCGGTTCTGGCGGATCAGCTCATAACCGTATACAAAGCTTTCAGTCTCTGCCAGCACATCCATATAGGGTTGAGAAGAAAGCGTAGAGACTATCTGATCTCGCACAAGGGGATCATGATCGATCACAACGACTTTGACCGTTTTAGACATCAGAAAAATACTCTTCTATATTAACTGGAACCTGGTGTAGAAAGGGTTCCAGGGGTATTAGCAGGCTGAATAATCCGGCCGTAGTCTTTTTGTCGAACTATATGGGGAGTGACAACGACAACCAGTTCGCGGCCTGTTTTATTAACGGCATTATTTTTAAAAAATTGACCTAAAATGGGAAGATCGCCGATCCAAGGTATTTTGGCAAAGGTTTCAGTATCCCCACGAGAGAACAAGCCAGCAATGACAAGACTTTCTCCGTCTTCTAGATTTACAGTGGTTGAAAAAGAGCGTTTTGTAAGCCCAGGGACTAAACCACCACCCGCACCTTGCACAGCTGTTCCAGTGTCGATGGCGCTGACTTCTGGCTGGACCCGCAACTGAATCCGGTTGGTTCTGACTGCAACAAAGGGCGTAAATTTAAGACGCACCCCAAATTCTCGGAAGGAAATCAACGGGCTTCCGTTTTGATCTGTCCCTTGGACAAAGGGGAATTCGCCCCCTGCCAGAAAGCTGGCAGTGCGGCCGTGTGTACACATTAAGGTGGGTTGTGCAAGGACGTTGGCAAGCCCGTTGGTCTGAAGCAAATCAAAAGCATACTGGATGTTGGAAATGAAATGATTGGCCCCAAGGCTGATAATTCCACTACCCACCAAGCCGCCGATATTGCTGGTTGTCACTTGGGGCACAATCACACCATTGATGCCAAAAGCCCTATTACCCAGTGTACCCGGTGTAACTGGTGGTGTCCCGGTGCTACCAGACCCTCCTGATTGCGGGAGCGTTAACAACCGGCTTAATCCCAATCGATGACTGCTGGGCAAAGCAACGCCGGTTCTAATCGTTCGATCCAGGTTTCGAGACACTTCAGCTACTTTGACTTCCAACATGACTTGGGCATCTGGCGTTTCCGTTAGATCGATAAAATTAGCATCCCGGTACCCGTAACCCGCGACTAGACGGCGAACTTCATCCAAAATGACCGTATTCGTGGCCTGTCCCGTCACAATCAACGAATCATCTGTCACTTGTACCTGGATATTCTCATGGGGGGCCAAATTTTTGACCGCATTAAGCACTTGGGTCGTATCGTTTTCGACGAAAAGATCGAAAAAGCCTTCTTGCCCGTTGCTATCCCAAACAATCAAACTGGTCACACCGCGGCTTTTACCGTTAATCATAAATTGATCAGGCGCCAAAGGAATAATATCAGCCAAAGAAGGGTCTGCAATCGCCAGACGTGTGATGGGTTGTGCAAATTTAATAATTTGAGAACGTTTAACTAAAACTCGCAAAGCAGCCACAGAGGCTTTGGCAGATGTTGCCCCTTCTCCAGCGGCTGAATAAGCCGATGGGGTTCCTCGAGTGCCGGATTTGGGGAAATACATGGAAGGGCTAATGGTTAAGGGACTGGTGCTACCCAGATTAGCAATTTGCCGAGAGGCTTGTCTTAACGGCATAAAATCATCCGAAAACACAGGAGAAACTTGACCAACAAGCGTGAACAAAATCATAGCCCAGGGAAGACTGTGTTGAAGATATGTCTGGAATCTATTTTTCATAAGACTGTGTTCCCGTCTGTTCTTGTCGATATCGTGCATGCGTTCTATATGTTTTAGGGTTGCCATTCAAAGTCCCGTGTTTCAGCTGCGTCGCCCTTAAAAATCTCCATTTTGAAGGTATTCTTGGGTTTTTCGAGCTGCGCTGGAGAAGGCAGTTGAGAACTGGCAATATCTGCCCCGGGCAATGCTTGAAATCCTGGACTCGTACTTGGTGGCTTGGGTTGAGAAGGCATTGCTTTTTGGAGTTGAGACCGTGTCAGTCCTGTGACCAGTTCTGCCGTGTCTGAACCGACCACCTTGGCCCTGTTTTTATCACCAAACCCGCGCAGCGTAAGATGAAATTTTCCAGCGACATTGGCCAGCGCCAATATTTCTGCCTGTGCTGGTGTGACAGAAAGAGTAACCGAACTCACCGGTGCAGCTGGTATTTGTGCTGCAGCAGCACCAGCAGGTGGAGCAGTCGGTAAAATTTGAGAAACCGCGGCGGTTTTAGGGGTCTCTTTATCTTTGTCTTTTGGATCTTTGCTAGTTGTTGCCCCTGTGGTTGTCTTGGCTGTTGGATCGGCCCCTTTTTCTGCTGCAGGAGTATCTGAAAAAGGGGTAAACATGGAGGATGCATTTCGGTTCTGGCGAATCGGTGGTAGCAGAGGGGGGGCAGGACCACGCCCTCCAGCCACTGCAATCACTCGAACATTCTGGAGTAACGTTTTGACCAAATTTTGCCGCAGCGTCATCAAAACGTCCACGCGCACACCAGGGCGAATATCCCCGTTAATGGCACCAATCGAATCAACCGTGATGGTGATGGCTCGCATACCGGGCTCGATATCAAGCATCCCTTCCGTGTTGAGCAGCATTTCAGGCAATAACATTTGTCCTTTATGAATTGATTTGGCCGCAATTTTACCGATCAAAAAATTCATATCGCTAATCGCATAGGGATTGACCGCTTGATTGGAGACCTCTTCGTCTTTCAGCATATCCACAGTAATCGTCGCGCCTTCTGGAATTTCAGCGGCTGCCAGCACTTGATGTTCCACCTCAACGGGCTTTACTTCTGTCAAAAGCTGGCGTTTCAGTTTTTCAGTCTCTTCTTGAGCCTTTTTGGCTTCTTGGGCCAAACGCTGCTTTTCCACATTGGCATTGGAAGAAATGGTGGTCACAAAAAACAGCACAACCGAAATGGCACCAATGCCACAAACCGCTGCAATCACCAGAGCAACGGCAAATTGAACCAACGCTTTTTTGGGTCGACGTGTCTTGGGCATCGACGGTCACTCTTCCTTATGTCTGTGTCCGCATTTATTCACGGAGTCACAACCACCAACTATCCTTTTTCTCCCTACTAGCATACGACGTCGCCATGAGCGGCTACTCCTCCAAATAGAGGAATTTCCTTGAAAGGGCATAAAAAAGGGTTTAATTAGGGGCTAAGCCGGTCCATCAATCTTGGAAAGGGAATGGTCTCTCGAACATGGTGTAAGCCGCACAGCCAAGAGACTGTCCGCTCCACACCCAAGCCAAATCCAGCGTGAGGAAACGATCCGTAGCGACGAACATCAAGGTACCACTCAAAGGCTTCCATTGGCAGATTATGGGTTTGGATACCGGCAATCAAGGTGTCCAAATCATCTTCACGTTGCCCGCCGCCAATGATTTCACCGTAACCTTCAGGGGCAATCATATCTACGTTTAAGGCCAGTTTTGGGTTTTCGGGGTCACTCTTCATGTAAAAGGCCTTAATTTCCCTAGGATAGCGGTGAATCAGAACGGGACGGTCAAACTGGTTTGAGATGACCGTCTCTTCATCCCCGCCAAAATCTTCACCCCACGGAACCGGCATCTCATGTTGGTTTAAAATCGCAATCGCCTCATCATAGGTGATCCGTGGAAAGGGTTTTTGAACGGCTTCTAGCTTAGCAATATCTCTTTCTAGCACAACCAACTCTGGACGCCGACGTTCCAGAACCCGTTGAACGATAAAGCAGACGAAATCTTCAGCCAGATCCATATCACCGGCCAGATCCATAAAGGCCACTTCAGGTTCTACCATCCAGAACTCGGTTAAATGGCGGCGTGTCTTAGACTTTTCAGCTCGAAATGTCGGGCCAAAACAGTAAGCTTTGCCAAACGCAGCCGCAGCCGCCTCCATGTATAGCTGACCGCTCTGCGTTAAATACGCCTTATCCTCAAAATAATCTGTTTCAAACAGATTTGATGTGCCCTCACAGGCATTGGGGGTAAAAATGGGGGCATCCACCAAGGTAAATCCATTTTGGTCAAAATAATCGCGAATCGCACGGATAATTTCTCCGCGGATCCGAATAATTGCATGTTGCCTAGAAGACCTGAGCCATAAATGACGGTGGTCCATCAAGAAAGCAACCCCATGCTCTTTTGGGGTAATGGGGTAATCTTTGGCTTCTGCAAGCAATACAACAGACTGAACAGACAGTTCAAACCCAAGAGCAGAGCGTGTATCTTCTTTCACAGTCCCTGTAACAGCAATAGAGGACTCCTGGCTAATATGGCCTGCCGTCTCAAAATCAGCTTCCGCGACATCACCTCTAAATACCACACACTGGATAATCCCGCTACCATCACGCAGTTGTAGAAAATGCAGTTTACCACTGGAGCGTTTGTTATACAGCCACCCCTGAAGCGTCACGGTTTGGCCAACAAAACGGGCCACTTCTTCAATCCGGACTACGGGGAACGACGTGGTTGATGTGGTCATAGACAAAAAGCCCTATCTTACTGAGACGTATTTACCGTCATTTTAAATCAAACACAGCCGTCATATTTGCGGCTTATGCCTAAGGCCTGAGGTCCAATAACGCAAACGTTGCATCCGTCCGCTGCGGATATCAAAACTATCGGTATCCAAATGCCGACGGACATCTCCTACAGAATAACTCCGCGAATAAAAACCGCGGTAGACGCTGGCAACATCAGGCCGGTAGTCTTTGATTTCCACAGGGCGCTCACCCGCATCAAATGACGCCATTTTCTCAGTAATAAAGGCCCGTGAAGCCTCAACCAATTCCTTTCGACGGGCATCCATCACTTTGTTGTATTTGGCGATTTCTTCTTCCAGGCGCCGCAAAAACTCCACCATTGAGATTCGCTCTTCAAAAAGGACCCGAGTCATCTCAAACACCAAGGACCAATGGGTGGAATTGAGCGCCTTTTCTTCCTCCACCAATCTTGCTTCTTTCAGAGCCTGTCGGGTTTCGAGATGGCGCTGCTCATAATTAGCCACCAACCCGTCACGGGCATCTTCTTCAGTATAGACTCGGATACTCCCCCCTTCCGGTTGCGCATTAATCACCAGAGGAATTCCGGCGTCCTTGGCTTTTTTGTTTAAACGCTCACCAACGGCGGCCACATCGTGCGCCGGTCCATAAACATGATACCGTCCAGAAAAAGCAGGCCGATGTTGAACCTGTGGCTGCAATGAATTCACTTGATTCGGATCCCCGTCCCACACAATCAATTTGAATTGAACTCGAAAGAGCATTTTAAGACAAACCCCGGCACCTTGTCGAGCTAAGGTTAACGAGCCGGGGTTAGTCAGTTTATTAGTACCTGTTAGAGAGTCACTAGTTGTGGTCGATTTGCGCCCGCTGCAGTCGGTCGCTATAGTCCACATAGCAGGCTTTCCACTCTGTAAAGATATCCAGTGCTGTCTCAGCTGCTTCGCGGTGACCGTTGCCTGTATTTTTCACGCCACCAAAGGGCAGGTGAACTTCAGCACCAATGGTTGGGGCATTCACGTAAGTAATACCCGCTTCCAAATCACGTAAGGCTCTAAACGCTTTGTTCACGTCTTTGGTGTAGATGGCGGTAGAAAGGCCAAATTCGATATCATTGGCCACGTGAATGGCTTCATCCAAATCGGCCACGGGCATCAACGCAGTCACAGGTCCAAAAATCTCTTCTTGGGCAATACGGTGCTTGGTGTTGATGTTGTCGATCAAGGTGGGCTTAATGAACCAACCAGCCCCAGCAGCGGTATCTCTTTCGCCACCGGTGAGAAGTTGACCTTCTTTTTTCCCAATCTCGATGTATTCGAGAATTTTATTCATCGCACTTTCGTTGACCACAGGGCCCACATCAATACCTTGTTCAAGGCCGTATCCCAATTTAAGCCCGTTGATGCGCTTCACCAGACGGTCTCTCAACTCTGCGTGGATTCCTTTTTGGACAATTACCCGACTGGTCGCTGTACAGCGTTGCCCAGCGGTACCAAAAGCACCCCAGACAATGCCTTCCACGGCGAGATCCAGGTTAGCGTCCTCTAGGATGATGGCCGCGTTTTTACCGCCCAGTTCTAAAGAAACCCGTTTGAAGTTTGGCGCACAGCGCTCATTGACACTTCGGCCCACTTCACAAGAACCAGTAAAGGAAATCAACCGGACATCTGGATGATCGATCAACGGATTGCCCACAGTAGAGCCAGAACCATAGACCAGGTTGATCACGCCTTCAGGGACACCGGCTTCTTGTAATACTTCAACCAGTCGAAGTGAAGACAAAGGGGTGTCACTGGCTGGTTTTAAGACCACTGTATTACCAGCAATCAAAGCTGGAATCAGCTTCCAACTAGGAATGGCCATCGGAAAATTCCAGGGAGTAATTAAGCCACAAACCCCAATCGGCATCCGCAAGGACATACAAAATTTATTCTGAAGCTCAGAGGGGGTCGTATGACCAAAGAGACGTCGTCCTTCACCCGCAGTATAGAAGCACATATCAATGGCTTCTTGAATGTCTCCTCGGGTTTCAGCTAGGACTTTGCCCATTTCTCGGGTCATCTCGCGGGCGTATTGTTCTTTACGTTCCATCAAAATTTGGCCCGCCTTAAAAATGATTTCGCCACGGCGAGGGGCTGGCGTTAAGCGCCAAGCATCATAAGCTTTTTTGGCCGCCTCAACAGCTTCTTGGACGTCGCGTTCGTCACTGGCTGGGAAGGTGCCAATACAATCAGAGGGGTCTGCAGGGTTTAAATTTTGAAATGTTTTTCCAGACTTAGCGGGCTTCCACTGCCCGTTAATCAAATTGTTGAATGTTTGAGGGGCCATATTTCCAGTTCCTGTTTGCTTCGGTGCCGTTTGTGTCGTGGTCATCGTGCGGTCTCCCAATGGTCTCGTAACGAAAATCAGAAAATCTGTAGTTTGGTCGAATTGTACCGAAAACAAGAGAATCACGCTATCCAACTCGTATTTAGCATCATTTGAGTGCGCATTTATACGACCTTTTTGTGAGGGGCTATGGCCACAGGTATCACCCACGACCGTATTGCACTGGCATCACTTCCAGTGGGGTGGTTACTCTCTGACAGTATTTTTCATGCTTCAGTCGAGCTATCATTAGCCCTTATGCTAGGGCTAATGATTGGTGGATTATACC
>CAZZIY010000086.1:0-8203 GCA_964654525.1 uncultured Vampirovibrionales bacterium
GCAAAGAGTTCGGGCCCAGAACGCTCACATAACGCTCACGGTCAATCGAACTGGGGGTGAACAAGGGAGAGAAGAGGAGATCCAGCTCGAAGTCTTCGAGCGTAGGCACCTTCTCAGCAAAAAACGCGTCCAATGTCTCTTCGGCAAACCCAAACTGATCCACAATCATATGGAGCACCTGCGGACTTAACTCACGCGGAGCGCTAAGGTCCTGCTTTAGGAGTGAAAGCAGGGTTTCGCGAAAGTTTGATTGTTCGGTTGTCATCAGGATACTGTCGCTTGTTGCTTCTTGGCTTCAATTTCTTGAAGAAAGTCTTTATTCTCAATACCAGCCAACTCTTGCAGTAGACGCCAGTTCTCAAGACGGTCGAGTGCCGCTTGTTTGATGACTTCTGTGGTGGGCTGTCCGTTTTTATCGTAGTGCTTTTTGAAACGGCCTTCGGTATGAGCCCAGTTATGGAAGGTTACTGTCTCATCTTGACCGTCTTCCCCACGGCGGGTGGCCCAATCTCTATCCAGATTGGGGTTGCCCATCAGGGAGAGTCGGGTTTTGATGTTGTACCCAGCATCGGGATCATAGATAAAGATGGGGAAGGCGCGGGACTGCACAGCCAGTCTTGCCTGGTGTGCCGCCATATTATCAGCCACGCCGTGTTCAGGTTGACATGTCGTAAATACGTTAATTACGGCCGGTCCTTTGTAGTCCAGGGCTCGGTTAACCGCTTTGTAGAAGTGAGATGTGTTGGCACCTATGGTTTGTGCCACAAACACATGCGGATGCATAATCAGAATCTGGCCCAGCTCCTTACGGCGCTCGCCCTTACCTTGGTGAGATTTACCGTGAGCCCCCATTTTGGACTCTTGGCCGGTGTAAGAAGCGGTTGACTGTTGTCCGCCCGTATTGGAATAAACCTGAGTATCCAGCACCAAAACCTTAATGTTCATACCAGAGGCGATCATTCGAGACAGAGACTGAAAGCCGATATCCAACATCGCCCCGTCGCCGCCCATATTCCAAATCACCCAGTCTTCTTGGCCGATTTGGTCCCAGTAGGCACGAATGCCCATGGCCACAACAGGACCATTTTCAAACAAGGAGTTTGTCCACGGCACCGTGTAGGGGTTGTATGGGTATGTAGAACCGTACACCGTATTGCAACCAGTTGAGGCAACAATCCCAAAGCGATCACCCACTTTTTCATGAGTGGCAGCCAGCATTTGGCGAATGACAGAGGCCTCGCCACAACCCATGCAGGAGCCAGCACCACCTTTGTACATTTCTAAATTGCCGAGTTTCAGCATCAAATCCCGAGGATCCGCTTTGTTGATGTGGGTTGCAGGGGATTGCGGTAATGACTTGTAGAGACCAAACAGCTCAAAGTACGTCGGCAGATTCTCAGGGGTCTTCTTAATCATCTTCAACGCATCGTGGGTGCCGCACACTTCCACGCATTCGGCACAACCCTTGCACTTGGTGGGGTCAATAAAGATACCGAACATCGCCCCTTCGGGGAGACTGGCATCTTTTTGTCGTTTTTTCTCAAATTGACCGTAATATTTGACAGTTTCAGCAAACTGAGAACGAAGATAGCTGCGGTGTGATTCATCTTTGACATTGGCAAGCTCTGACTCTAACTGTTCTTTGGTGACGATTTTGCCAATAATCGCAGTGTCTGGACAATTATTGACACAGTCCATACAACCAACACAGTTCTCAGCGTTAAACTCAGGGAGTTCGGGGGCAATATAGCTGAAGTCTCGTTCACCGCCCGTTCCAGCGGGCAAAATACTTTGAGCAACAAAGGGATCTGCTGTCAAAGACGACCCTGAACCCTTATTGTAAGAATCCACGACTTCTTTAGCACGTTTGTAATCGTACCAGTGTTGGCTAGATGACGGTTGACCTGCTTGTTCTTTAAGGCTCATGAGAGGACTAGACTCCTTTTAGTACTAAAATCTTTCAATAAGACGACATTGAGAATCAACTAAATCAATAAACAAGGGGCTAAATAAAGAAGGCATTGGTATCCTTGCCTTTGGCATCCCATTCTTCCTTACCTCGAGCGAGTACATCAGCGGGAGTGGCTTCCATAATCGAGTAAGGCACTTCAAAGACCTGTTCGTAGCCCTGTTTCACGGCGAACATGTTGTCTTCAATCACCTGTTCTCCGCGCTTACCGAAGTATTTTTCAATGGGTTTGCGAACGCGCTTGAACAACTCTTCCGTACTCAGCCCCGAGTCTTGTTGAAATGGGGTTAAGCGCAGGAAAACACCCAGGAGAACAATCCCCTGAAAGCGCTGCAGAAGTGAATCATCAGCACGACAGGCTTCATGAGCAATCCGGACGGTATCGACACCAAAAAAGCGAATTTTCTGCTCTTTAATGGTGTATTTTGCCCAAATGGGAATGGAGTTCCAAAGCTGTTGTGGATCTTCGGTGGGGGTGTGCTGGAAGATAATTCCACCTTCCTTTAAGCCCACCAACGGATTACCCATATTCCACGTGTTGGGATCCATCAACGGCACAAATTCCACGTTAATCAGCTCACTATGAGTTCCAATTCGACCAGACCGTGTCATGGTGAGATATGTATTGGTCGGCAACCCTTTTTTCTCAGATCCATATTTGGGTGAGGCCTGTACCTTAAAGCCAAAGATGTCACCCAGACAGGTTGCCAGAATTTTGTTGGTGGTGACCGAACCATAACCGCCCACCGAGTGGCCGCGAATGGAGAAAGAGCCTTCTGGACGGACATCGGGCTCTTCGGTAACCGTCAGCGAGGAAGGATGATCAATCCCCAGAGAGAAAAAGCGTTTGCCTTCACCGGGAACCAACATATTGCCAACCGTTGCCACCATTTGACCTGGGGTAACATCACGGCTTCCCAAACCCGCCACACCAGAATAAATCACGGGAATCCGGTCAATTTTGGGATAACCTGGAGTGCCCATCATCGCATTGGCAAAAGCGGCTTTAATTTCAGCGGTCAGCGGATTAGAGATCGCAAGTGGAGTGTCCAGACGCTCAATCACCGCGATCGATTGACAGTGTTTCAGGGCTTCCACCACTTCAGCCCCTGGAAACGGCCTAAAAGAAGTAATCGCAAGCGAACCTGCTTTATGACCGTGCTTACGAATGGTATCCAATGTCACTGCCGCAGTCTCTGCCGTAGAGCCCATCGAAACAATCGCGTAATCCGCATCGGCAAGTTGATGTCCTTCAACCATTCCGTAACGGCGGCCTGTGAGCTCATAAAACTCATTAAAGGCTTGTTGAATCGCACCAGGTACTTGATCGTAAAAATAACGTTGGGCAATCTTCCCGGCCATATAGCTGTCCTGGTTCTGAACCACGCCACTCATCAGGGGGTTAGCTGTATCAAAGAGCCTTCTTAAGTTTCGAGAATCTCCCAGATAGGCTTTAATCAGCTCATCTTCTTGAAATAGCACATTCTCAATAGTATGCGTGGTCAAGAAACCGTCTTGGATATTCATAAACGGTGTATGGGAAAGCTCAGCTGCACGCCGGGAAATCAGGCACAAATCGCCCGCTTCTTGAGCATTTTGGGCAAACAACATACCCCAACCCACATCTTGAACACCCATCACGTCATCGTGTCCGGCATGTACGTTTAAAGAATGAGAGGTAAGTGCCCGGGCCCCAATGTTAAACACCACCGGCAGGCGTTTGCCGGAAATGGTATACAACACCTCTTTCATCAAAATAAGGCCTTGCCCCGAGGTAAAGTTGGTCACCCGGCCCCCAGCAACAGCGTAACCCTCTGCAGAAGAGGCAGAACTATGTTCAGATTCGAGTTGAAGCCACATAATCGGGGTGCCCCAGACGTTGGTCATCCCATTGGCAAAGGCACTCTCATAACCGACCCCCATCGTTGTAGAAGGGGTAATCGGGTAGGCAATCCCGGCTTCAGTCGCGCGGGTTTCAACATGGACCACCATCCCAGCACCATCAGACGTGCCCGGAATCCCAGGGTAGGGAAACTTTCCCTGCTTGGACTCAACTGCTTCATCACGAGAAACCTGGGTAACCGTCATTGGGAACAATCCTCCATCTCAGAATCAATATTCACCACAAAGCTTAACAGGGCCGTAACCATTTGCATAGTCTTGAGGTAACAGAGTCTGAACACGAAGAAATTCACTGTATACGCACTATACGTCGATAGTACAAAAAGCTCAGATAAAATCATTTTTTTATCTTGATCTTTTGGGGTGGCATTGTTAAGATAAATGTATCGAATGTATTTTCTATCAATAAAAAATTCGATAACAAATCAGTCATCAATAATAGTACTTGTTTCCCCCCGCACAAACGAAATATAACGCCTGTTTATGAACGCCTCTCTCGATATGAATCAACTCCCCCCAAAGCAACGTCTGGTGCTGGATGAATTGCTCCAATTTATTGGTGAGCACGGCTATCCCCCCAGCATTCAGCAATTATGCGAACGCTGCGGTGTCAGCTCCACGTCCACCATTCACTATCATATTTCGGCGCTCAAGAAAAAAGGCTTTATCCACTGGAATCCCGCTGAAAAAAGAGCCATCAGCATTCATGACGACTTGACAGGCCCTACAAAAGGCAATTTACCCATTCTGGGAACGATTGCCGCCGGGCATCCGTTAATGACTATGACCGACATGGTCGAGCATCTCAACCTCAGTGAAGATCTCTGCCCCCAAGGATGCTACGCTCTCAAGGTTCGTGGGGACAGTATGATTGAAGACCATATTATGGACGGCGATATCGTGATTATTAACCCCAAAGCCCGAGTTAGGGACGGGGACGTGGTCGTCGCCCTGGTCGATCAGCAAACCGCCACACTCAAACGTATTTTTAATGAAGGTCACCGGATCCGCTTACAACCGGCCAATGCGGCGATGGAGCCTATCTACGTTCACGATGTCCAAGTCCAAGGGAAGGTGGAAACCATTATACGCTCAGTGAGTTAGTTCTTTTTTTATTTCGTTACGGTCGCATCCCTCTATCCATATATAGCTGGTTCATATGAAAGAAAGGTTGGTGTTATGTCAAACGCTACGTTGGCTGCTGCACGCCCAAATTTAACCGTGCCCTTAAACCTCCCTCTGCTGGGTAAGTTAGGTATCTGGCTCTTATTGGTACTACCCCACATGTTTTAGCCCCACCTGTTTTAAGCCTGTCTGATCTCTCCTTCATTCTTCTTTTTTATCTCGCTCCAACGTCTCTAATCCAAAATTCCACAATAACGAGGTGTCGCTCCCTCGTTTTTTTTTGCCTTTTTTCTATTGGATTTTTTCATCAGGCAATTTGACGCCGCCTCTGTGTTTTAACTACCGTAACGTTACGCTGTCCAAAATTAAGAAACTGAGTTAAAGCCTGTGTCTATGTCCGTTCAAAGCCTATCTAAAGATTTATCTGCCGGGATACCTAATAAAACACCCCAAGCCCTGATTGGGCTGACGCTTGACGAGTTGTTCTCTCTCACCCAAGCCATGGGAGAACCCCGTTTTCGGGCAGAACAGTTGCACCACTGGCTGTATGTTAAATGCGTGCAAGACTGGGAGGCGATGAGCAATTTATCCAAAGCCTTCCGCGAGAAATTATCCGGACAATATAGAGTGGGGCAGCTTCGGCTGATCACTAAACAGAAAAGTAACGACGGCACCGTCAAATATCTCTTTGGACTCGACGACGGCTCTGTGGTGGAATCTGTCCTGATGTACTTTGAAGACCGAGATAAGTACAGTATCTGCATCAGCTCACAAGTGGGATGCGCCGTAGATTGCGGTTTTTGCGCCACAGGCAAACTCGGATTTAAACGCCACCTCACCGTGGGAGAAATTGTGGAGCAGTATCTGTTTGTCCAACACGATAGCCAGGAAGAAGTTCGTAATATCGTCTTTATGGGCCAAGGTGAGCCCCTGCTCAACTACGACCCGCTTCTCAAAGCCATTCGCATTCTCAACCGTTCGGCAGAAGTGGGCATTCGCCACATCACCGTCTCCACATCCGGTATTGTGCCGAGAATTATGGATCTGGCCCATGAGCAGCTTCAGCTGACACTGGCTATTTCGCTGCATGCGGCCGACAATGCCACCCGCGAAAAAATCATGCCGCTCAATAAAAAATGGCCCTTAGAACAGCTAATGCCGGCGCTTTTTCATTATGTGAGAACCACCAACCGACGGCTTACGATTGAGTACGTACTTTTGGCCGGTGTCAATGACAGTGAATCCCAAGCCCGTCAGTTGGGCAATTTACTGAAGGGGCTTAAGTGCAATGTCAATCTAATACCGTACAACCCAATCGGGGATAATTACGGTTACCAGAGACCGTCCCGCGAGGTGATTCATCGTTTTGCCACTATTGTCAGTGACTCTGGTAAAAAGGTAACCATCCGCGTGGAGCGCGGTGTGGATATTGCTGCGGCCTGCGGGCAACTGGCCAATCAGGCCGGAAAAACTTAAGTGACTTAAATTTATATACCCGCGCTTTGTTTCAAACACGTTACAGAAGTCGCACTTCTGATTGTCGCCCCAGAAGGCTCCCGGTATACTGAACGCAATTTAATAAAAAAGGTTGTTGTACACGCTAATGATGACTGATATGCCTAAATCTAGTGACAAGCTAAAGGGGATGCAGCAACGCCTTTTCCATAAAATACGCCGCAAGCGCCTGATGAGTTCCTGCCTGATCAGTTCTGGTTGGATGTTTGTTCATTGTCCGGGCCATAGGAAGAAGCGCCCGGCATGAGAACGATGCGTCTTCTGAATGTTCTTCTTTTTTCTCAGTGGACGCACCATGAATCCCATTTATTGAGGCATGACTGTCGAGGGGAAAACCAAACAACACAGCAGCAAGCAAAACGTAAAGTTGTAACAGCTTGTTACAGGATTAATTTCTTTCGGAAACCAGTATCAATTTGCGTCTTGGTTTCGTCTTTATTTCCTCACATTAGGTCAGGGGTTTTATAACGACCGTGTTCTCCACACAGCCGCAATTGAAGCTACAGCAGACTGTCTCTGGCGGGCATCGCCCACTGCCAACACATCATGATTTTTCACGACCCGGTTTTTCTGGAAAAACCGAAGCCGTCGTTGCCAGAGAACTGGCAGAACAAGCTTTGAAACCCTTATTTACCCCAGAAGGTTTTTGGGGCAAAAGAATCCACCCCTTTGCGGAATCTCTAGCCAACATCAAACTTCAATTTGCCAATATGTCCTTGGAAGATTGGGCGTCACGGCTTAACACCATCTTTGCCATCTATCTGCCCCAAACAGCAGTTGCTTTTGCTAAAAATCAGCACGTCTGGGAGACCTTAGGGCGCAATGTCCTGGTCTGGTGCGCCACATTGGCAGTGGTTGCTTACAACAAAAATGACACCTACAGTGTCAATACGCTTGTGTTTGACAAGTTTATGCGCCCTGCTGATCCGGCCTTACCGCAATGGGTCAATCTAGCAGCCCGTCATGGCGGAAAAGTTCCGTTATCAGAGGCCGTGAAACTGGCATCTGAACACCCCAGCTCTAAACTACTCAAAACATTGGCGGAAACCGCAGAGGCTAGTGGACAAAGCCATATAGCAGGTCCCGGTTTTTGGACAAAACTCAAGCATAAAATGGGCTTGTCTGGCGATTATTTTGCGCTTTTAGAGCGGGCTGGCGTTCGCTTTAGTGCGAAAGACCGAAAAAAAGCCTATTGGGCCTCCATTGATGCCAATGAGGTTGATAAGATTCAAGCCTTTGCCAGTCGGGTGGCCAAAAAACTAGAAAGCACGACGAAACACGATGCCGCCTTAACGGGCGATAAAAAGTTAGCAGAGCTAGTGCCCTCTTTTCTAAACAGGCTAAAATGGTGCAAATTAGGGTCTACTGCTGTCATTACCGCTTTAATCGCAGTGGTCGTCGGCAAAGTGACTATGGACATTGTCTTTAAATTTATCGCCCCCTTGGATCATGACTTTGACCCGAGCAGCGCCCCAGGGGCAAAGCCCAAACCCAAACTGCCGCCTCGCCCGGTACTGCCTTCAAGGCTCATCACATCTGGCGGCCGTCCCATCCAGCAATCTCCTCCTTCAATGCCTGCCATGGCCTTTCATGCCAGAGAGATACAGCAAAACCCAGCCTATTTTAATAACTGGCAGCCTCAAGTATTTCAACCACAGACTGCCCAGCAGCTACCTCAGCAGGGATCTATTC
>CAZZIY010000087.1:0-8072 GCA_964654525.1 uncultured Vampirovibrionales bacterium
GGTGGTCATTGACGGTGTTGCCTCTCAAGGCGGAACCATTCGATTGGTTGCCAACAGCGTTAGTGGGCAAACTGCGGCAGGTCTGGATACACTCATCGCCAACGCCAATATCCCTACAGCTTCAACAGAGAGTAATGCTGCTTTTGCCAGTGCAATTTCGCAAGCCAAGACGCTGCTAAACGGACCCAGCGGCAGCATCACCAACAGTGGGACCGTGCAAGTAAACGGTGCCAGTAATTCAAATTCAGCCGCTATTAGCAGTGGCAACGCAGGAAACGGCGGTAATATTCTCCTGACTGCTGCGGGTAACATCACCAATCGAGGCACACTCAGTGCCAACGGTGGTAATGGTGGCAGCAGCACTCTGGTGATTAATGGGGGCAATGGCGGTGCGATATCTGCCGATGCCACGGGTAACATCCAAAATTCTGGTACTGTCCAAGCCAATGGCGGTAACGGCAGTACCAATACTGCCAATGTTCAAGGAACGGTCACCCAGAGCAGTGGGCCTGTCGTCACCTCTGCCAACAGCGGTCCAATTAATCTGAACCAGAATAAGTCCACCACCTTTACCAGCTCTGCCACGATTCAAATTAATCAACCTCAACAGACCTTGGCCAGCGGCACCACGATTGCGCCGACCAGCTTTAATGTCCAGGCCACTTATAACAGAGATGGTTCAGTCACCATTCGGATCATCAACCGCAGCAACAACGCCGTGGTTTATGAGAGAATTCAACGCCCCAGTGGCAATGGGAACAACTGGACTGCCAGTGACAATGCGACAGTGACCTATCAAGTGCGGGTGAATGATCCCTTGAGCAGTTCTCCGCAATTCGTCAATCTGACCCAACACATCAGCTATTCTTTCAACTTAACCCGACCTATCGTTCAGCTTTCACCCGTGAAACCTGTTCTGCTTGAATCCAGTAGTTTAAACACGGTGAGTGTGTCCAACAGCCAAGCGCTGGTGGCTGTTCCGATTAAAGATGCCGTGTTAGATGTCCAAGCAGTCAAAGTGATCTCACTGCAGCCTAAAATCACCCTCAATGTCGGGATTGATAGCCCTGCGGCGTTTAACTACAATATACGCCCCGTATCCTCCACAAGTACCAATGTGATTGCTGATGCTTCTGCCTACAAAGGCGGCAACGGCGGGAGTGGTGGATTACTTGCCTTTGGCGCTGGCGGAACGATCACCAACTCCGGGACCATTCGTGCCAATGGTGGTAACGGCGGCAATGGCGGCAAAGCCAATGCTGATAACGGTAGATACGTTACCGATATCGTCAAATCTGTCGCCACCGGTGGTGACGGTGGAAACGGCGGTCAAGGTGGTCTCATTGTCTTTAGCGGCAACCCCAGCAACGCAATCTTGGGTTCTGGTAACTTACAGGCCAACGGTGGCGCAGGCGGGGTTGGTGGTAATGCTGTCGCCTATGCCAACGCCAAAAACACCTTAAATACGCGTCTGAGTAATCTTAATTCATCATCAGCGGTTGCTGTGGCATACGCTGGAAAAGGTGGACGCGGCGGGGTTTCAGGAACAGTGGTCACCCCCAACGGCAGCACTAATTCTCAACGTTATAGTGCCAAAGCTGGCGGAAACGGTGCTTCAGGACTAGCAGATGCCGATGCATGGGCTAACAGCCAAGGCCGAGGACAAGTCACCGCAAAAGCCTTTGCCGGCTTAAATGACGGTAGCATTCTGGTTTCCAACTCCAGAACCACCACGGGCAGCGTCTCTCAGTTTAGTGATGTCCGCATTAAAGGGCAAAGTGCCTTGGTAGGCTCTAATCGTTCGGTTTTAAGAACGCAAGAAAACGAAGTCTTAAGCCACAACAATCTGCTCATTATTCTGTCTCGTTCCACTGGAAACACCAGCTTGGGCTATATCCTCGACGGGGCTCAATACAGAACTGTTACCAATCCAAATGACAGAGGCTTTGCCGCATTCACCAGCATTCGTAATCAAATTTCAGCTGGTAACGTGAATCACCTTGTCTTCTTTAACCCCACCGCAACCTCTATCGACCTTACCACCGCTGGTCTCGGTAATTTCGCCGGACTCACCAACCGCTTAAATTCTGCCAGTATCCTCAGTAACGGTAGCCTCTCCAGCAGCTCTAATTGGAATTTAATCAGCAACCGTTCTGGAGGTGCAATCAGTTTTATCAGTAACAACGGTGGTATCACCCTGAGTAACAACAGTGTGAGCGCCAACGGCAGTGCCAATGGCGGAAGCGTCGTCCTCAAAGCCGGTAATGGCTCTGTCACATTAAGAAATAGTCAACTCAGTGCGACTGGAAACGGAAACCTGGGCGGCACCGTTCGTATCAATGCCACAGACCGTATTTCAGTCGGTGCGTTGGTGGACGGTTCTACCGGCGGCATCAATGCCAATGGGGGTCTGCTGGGTGGTAACATTAACTTAACCGCTAATGGGACCGTGTTAAACACTGGCACTATCTCAGCCAATGCCACCAGTGAATCAGGTGCTTATACGCGAGGTGGTAGAATCCTGTTAAATGGTTCTCAGGCCGTGGTCAACACCGGTAGCGTTGCTGCAAATGGCGGCCAGGTTGGTGGCAGCATCAATCTGCTATCCAACCAACTGGTGGCCAACCTGGGGACAGGTTCCTCCATCAGCGCCAATGGCCGCAATCAAGGCGGCACTATTCGGCTGATTGCTGGCGATAACAACCCAGAAAACAACACCCAAAGCCTAACACTTCCTGGTGATATCATTGCAGCCCTGGGCACTTCCAATGCAGTCTCAGGCATCGGTGTTACGCAAACCACCAATCCCGTAACCACTCTCAGAACAACTTATAACCCTCTCCTTAGAGAATCGGTTCTCAACAACGGCAGCATCAGTGCCACAGGCGGCAGAGGAAAAATAACACTCGCTGGTAACAACCAAGTGGCTCTTGGCGTGGGCTCATCAATCAACGGGGTTACCTTCAATGCCAGCCTGCTGGGTAGCAACAGTCAACTGGCTAATGTTATCGCCGCAATCCGGGCCAATGCCTCTTCCGTCAAAATCCTGGCCGGGCAAAACATCAATACCACACCTGGTCAATCAGACCCCATTAACCGTTCTGCCGTTGACCTGGCCAATGCAGATTCCAGTCTTACGGGTGTCAACTTCAACAACAATGAACCGACTGAATTTGCCTTCCCTACTCCCACTAACACCACCACGACAGACCCTACCAATACGCTATTCGGGCTCTTCCAACCGGATCGACTCAATAACCAGACGATCAGCACGGATATTAAACCCAATGATGGTGGTGGCAACGGGCAGATCGCCTTTGCTCAAAGCTCGATGTTCTTGGCTAAAAACTACAGCTCCATCACCCAAAATATTCTGGAGCAGGCAGCCAACAACTTCAACAGAGTGCTCAACGAAACTGGCAATAAAGACCGCGCTGCAAACGATACCCAAACTTTCTTAAAAGAAGCTGGTATCGATGCAGAAGTGGCCAAAGGGATCTTCAACCAAATTCAACAAGGCACTCTCTCTGCGACAGACGAAGTGAAAGGCCTACTTGGTAAAATTATCTCCGAATCGCAAACTGCGATGAATTAATTCATCACCTTTAGAACGATTAAAACCCCTTCTTTCAGTCAGAAGGGGTTTTTGTTTGAAACTTTTTTAGCACGCCTAGCGTATGATGAATAAGGAAATTTAAAATCTAACGAATGTCGATTCTGTGTCTCAGGGAGCGACTTTGCAGATGTCATTGTCCGGAAAAATAAAGCTACTTTTAAAGCAACTCGTTGCATTACAGGTACTCTTTCTGTTGATATCGACACAGGCCTGGACACAAGACCGTTCTTCTCAGGCGCTCGATAGCCAAGAAAAAGTGCATCACTTACTCAACCGGATTACTTACGGTCCGTCAAGTGAAGAGGTAAGCTATGTCGAGCGCGTTGGTATCGATCAATATCTCAATGAGCAACTCAATCCAGAGAGAATCCCTTACCCGACAGAACTCAATCAGAGTTTAAAGCAACTCACCTCGCTCAGCATGTCGCCTCTTCAACTGTACCAACAATACGGACCCAAAGCCTTAAAACAGATAGCCAAAAACCAATCCGGTGGCGACCCTGATGCCGCCAAAACGATTCAAAAGGAACTCCGAAAACAAGCACTGGCAGTGATGGGACAAGCCATTGAGGCCAGAGTCATGCGGGCACTCTATAGCCCCAGACAACTAGAAGAAAAGTTGACTGAATTTTGGTTCAACCACTTTAACGTGTATCAGCAAAAAGGGGCGACGTTTGTCTGGATAGGCCATTATGAAAACCACGCCATCCGTCCTTACGTACTGGGTCGTTTCAAGGACATGCTCACGGCCACAGCACACCACCCTGCCATGCAGTTTTACCTCGATAACTGGCTCAACACAGCACCCAATAGCCCGGGAGCAAGAGGGAAACAGACGGGTCTCAATGAAAACTATGCCAGAGAGCTAATGGAACTTCACACGCTGGGAGTGGATGGTGGGTACACGCAAAAAGACGTCACCGAGCTGGCGCGCGTTTTAACAGGCTGGGGAATTATGAACCGAGAGGCTTTACGCGGACAGTTTCGAAATCAAAAACAAAGCCGGCTTATGACTGGCGTAAATTCTGGGGGTGTAAATTCTGGGGGACTGAATTTTGAAGCCAGTCGCCACGATTTTGGCGATAAAATCATCCTGGGGCACCGTATTGCGGGCACAGGGGCTTCTGAACTGGACCAAGTGCTCAATATACTTGCCGCCCATCCTGCCACAGCCCGTCACTTGTCTTATCAACTGGCTCAATGGTTTGTGGCTGATAAACCACCGGCCAGCCTGGTTGATCGAATGAGTCAGACCTATCTCAGTACGAACGGCAATTTACGCGCGGTGACCAGCACCCTCTTTCATAGTCCTGAATTTTGGGAAGCACAGTATTACCGGCAAAAATATAAAACACCTTACGATTATGTCCTATCGATGCTCCGTTCCAGCGATACCGATCTTCCTCAAATTGAGACCCAAAGCCTGATGCTCGCCGGGCAGCTGAAAAAAATGGGGATGCCTCTTTACGGCTGCGAGACGCCCAATGGCTACAAAAATACGCAAGAAGCCTGGCTCTCTCCCGATAGCATCACCGGTCGCATTAATCTCAGCACTGGATTTTCTTCGGGCCGGACTCCCTTGGGAACACCAGGTAATCAAGATGCCCAAGCTTTGGCAGGGACGATAGGCAAAATTTCTGATAAAACTCGCCAAGTGCTCAATAAAACACCTACCGCATTTCGACTATCCCTCTTACTGGGGAGTCCGGATTTTATGATGTATTGAGATGTATTGAGAGGTCTTGTATCGTGCACAATTCATCTATACCACTCTCTGAACCACTCTCTGAACCACTCTTTGAACCACTCTTTGACCCCAAACTGAGTCTTTCGCGTCGTGATTTTTTAAAGGCGAGCGGCTTCTTCACCCTTAGTTTGATGGCTGCAGGACTTCCTGGTTGGGCTGGGCAAACACTGATGCCTCCCAAAAGTAATCAAAAATTGATAGTCGTCTTTCTGCGCGGGGCGGCTGATGGGCTTAGCCTAATTGTACCGTATGGAGATCCTCTCTATTACAGTGCAAGACCCAATATTTCTATTCCACGACCAGGAGAAACGGGAGGCTGCCTGGATTTAAACGGCTATTTTGGGCTTAATCCAAATTTATCAGCACTCTATCCCTTTTGGCAAAAGCAACAACTCAGGCTGATCCTCAATAGCGGTTCTCCAGACAACACCCGCTCTCATTTTGACGCTCAAGATTACATGGAGAGCGGCACACCCGGGGTAAAATCAACGGAAACGGGGTGGCTTAACCGACTCTTACAGGTGCTTCCCGAGACGCATTCTCCAACACGAGCCCTCAATATTGGTTCCTCTATACCCAGAATTCTCAAAGGACCCGTGGCTGTAGCTAATTTAGAGGTCCAAAACCAGAATCCAAACCGAAAGATGCCGCTCGATCAACCCCGTCTTGCAAACGTGTTTGGCAGCCTCTACAGTGCTGACCCCAGTGCCAGTGTCAATCAACGCGCACTGAGTGATGCCTTTAAAGAAGGTATGGAGGCTCACCACTCCATCGAAAAATCATTATCCACTGACGACAGTCTCAGCGAAGGCTCTGAGGCCGAAAAAACAGCGGCCAACCGGGGCGCCACCCCCACAGGAAAATTTGGTCAATTTGGCAAAAAAATTAGCCAACTCCTTCGCAACGACCCAAGTATACAAGTGGTCTTTCTCCCACTTGGCGGTTGGGATACCCATGTTAATCAAGGCAGTATTCAAGGGGCATTTGCCCAACAAGCCACCGCTCTCGGCAACGGTTTGTCAGATCTGATGCAGGGGCTCTCCAGCAGCAGTGATCCCACACTGTCAGAAAGAACCACTATTGTGGTGATGTCTGAATTTGGCCGGACTGTGAAAGAAAACGGCAACCGCGGGACAGATCACGGCCATGGCAATGTGATGATGGTGATCAGCGGTCAACAGAGTAGTCGGCAACTGCTTGGCAATTGGACCGGGCTCGAATCCTCGTTGCTCTTTGAAGGGCGCGATTTGCCCGTGAGCACAGATTTTAGACAGGTGTTTGACGGGATTCTGAGCCACCGCTTTGGATTGACGAGTGAACAGCTGCGAACCGTGTTTCCAAGCCGCGGTATCTAGCATACTGTTTTCTTTTACTTCTTTTTTTACTTCTCTTTTTACTTCTCTTGGTACGGTGGCCGCACTAACCGCAGTCCGCTGGCTTTCGCCACCCCTTTCAACATGCCGTTAAACACCACGTGATGCAATGGCGTGACCGCAAACCAGTATATCATCCCCATCAACCCACGCGGAGCGAAACGAGCCGTTTGGGTTAATTTGACCGTATGAGGGGTTTGCGGTGTCTCGGTCAGCTCAAACTCTAAGTATGCTTCTCCCGGCAACCGCATCTCCGCCTTTAGAAAAAGCCGTTCTTCTGATAGACAGTCTATTACGCGCCAAAAATCCAATGCATCCCCTGGCTTCAGTAGTTCAGGATCACGACGACCTCGTCGAAGCCCCACCCCACCAAAGAGCAAATCCAGTAACCCTCTTAAATGCCAGAGAAAATTACCGTAATACCAGCCTGTTTCTCCGCCAATTCTGATAATTTTAGCCCACAATGCGGCCTTCGATCCTGCTACAGCAATACTCCGTCGGTCCAGATAAACAGTCCCTCCAGACCAGGCCGGATCCCCGGGGTAAATCGTTTCTGGTGGGGGCAACTCCCCCGCATCACTCCAGTGCGTCTCCACCTGCCGGTCCTTATGTCGCTCCAAGGCCAGTCGAATGGCGTCGCGGCAAGTCAACAGATCTTGTGGAATCATTTTGACGGCTTCATCATTCTGACAAACCGTCGAATTTTTCAGTCCTTCCGCCAACGGACGGGCAATGGCAGCCCCAACCGGGGTCACAAAATGAATCCAGTACGCACTTAGAGACGGGGTGAAAAACGGAACAGGGATGAACCACCGTTTAGCGAGACCCGCTTCTTCGGCGTAGGTTTGCATTAAATCCAGATACGTTAGCCGGTCCCCCCCGCCGATATCGAGCACACTGCCTCGAACCGCTGGGGTCGTCAGACAACCAATCAAATAGCCAAGCACGTTGCGGATCGCAATGGGTTGTGTGGGAGTAAACACCCACTTGGGGGTAATCATCACCGGCAGGCGCTCAACAAGATAACGCAGAATCTCAAATGAGGCACTCCCCGAACCAATAATCATAGCCGCCCTCAGAACCGTCACATCACACTGGGCCTTCTGAAGGATACCAGCCACTTCAGCCCGAGAGGTCAAGTGCTTGCTGAGATCAGGCCCGTGTTCTCCAAGGCCACCGAGATAAATCAGGTGAGCGAGTTCTGTCTGATTGGCTGCATCCACAAAGATTTGCGCCGCTTTACGATCTGCTGCAGAAAAATCTGAATGTTCCACACTCATCGAATGGATTAAATAATAGGCAGACTGACAGCCCGTAAGAGCCTTTTTGACAGACT
>CAZZIY010000088.1:0-7954 GCA_964654525.1 uncultured Vampirovibrionales bacterium
TATTCGCGCAACCAGTTCAAGTGCCGTCCTTTTTGCCCTCATTGGTTTGGTCTTGGGGGCGTTTTTAAGCGGGCTTGGACATTTCCATTCTGAAGAAGTGCTTCGACTCTCTGGCCTTTTTCTCCTCTTTGCTCTAATTGCTGGGGTCTTGGCCGGAACAAGTATCACCCTGCTGCTAAGTCAGCTCAAGCCAGTTCATATCAGTAATACGCATCTCCATGCACATCAATTTAACGGAACATTAGAAAATATCGCTCTCACACAGATAGCCACTATCAAACATCGTCGTTTTTTTTGGCTGACCTATCTCTGTGTTTCTGCCCACAAGAGTGCTAACACAGCAGACTTAAACCCAAAAAGCACAGTTACACTGTGGATACCCAATTTTTTAAGCCAATACGCCGCGCTTTACGAGAGAGTTGAACAGCTCAAATAACATGTTTGTGAGAAAATACGGCTAACTGTTTCCGTGCATATTTTTTACAGAATGTTTCTCATGATTGCCCCCGAATCCAACACCTCCCCTAATAAGACATTCACCATCACCACGGCGATTGACTATGTCAACGCCGCCCCCCATATTGGCCATGCTTATGAAAAAATTGCCACTGATGTCATCACTCGCTATCAAAGACTACGCGGTAGAGAGGCTTATTTCTTAACCGGCACCGATGAGCACGGAACCAAGGTCCAAAAAACAGCTGCAGAGCATGGAATACCGCCCAAAGCCTATACCGATCAGATTTCTGCCGAATTCAAGAAAACCTGGCAATTTCTCAATCTTGACTATGACCGCTTTATCCGCACGACTGATGCGGAGCATTACACCGTGGTTGAAGCACTTTGGCGAAAAATGGTAGCAAAAGGTGATATCTATAAAGCACGCTACACGGGCCTGTATTGTTCTGGCTGTGAGAATTTTGTTTTGGCCAGAGATTTAACCGAAGACGGACTGTGTCCCCACCACCAACGCAAGCCCGATCCTGTTGAGGAAGAAAATTATTTTTTCAAACTTACTCGCTATAAAGAAGCCGTTATTCAGCTCATCCAAAGCCGGTTAGAATCTGGCAATGACTTTATTTTGCCCCGCTACCGTGCTCAAGAAGTTTTACACCTATTGGAAGAAGTGGAAGACATCAGTGTCTCTCGTGCCCGGGACTCAGTCAGCTGGGGGATTCCCGTCCCCGATGATTCAGAACAAGTGATATATGTCTGGATTGACGCACTCAGCAATTACTTGACTGGGTGTGGCTATCTGCAAGACGACAAGCTTTTTGCCCGTTGCTGGCCTGCGGATGTGCACATGATCGGCAAAGATATTTTGCGTTTCCACGCGATTTATTGGCCAGCAATGCTGATGTCCGTTGAATTACCTCTGCCTGGATGTGTGTTTGCCCATGGATTTATTAACTTAAATGATGCCAAAATTAGCAAAAGTATCGGCAATGTGGTCTCACCGCTCTCACTGGCGGAACGTTTTGAGCTTAGTAGCCCAGATCCTATTCGCTACTACTTAATGACGGTTACCCATTTTGGGCAAGACGGAAATTTTACGGAAGATGATTTTAAAACCCGCATTAATGCCGATTTGGCTAATAATTTAGGCAATTTACTCAACCGCACTCTCAATATGACAATGAAGTATCTTGACGGCAAAGTACCTGTTCCTAGAAGGGTTCAGCGCCCGGCGGATTTCCCCTCATTTGAAACCGTCCTAGGAGAGATTGAGTCTGCCTATGATCACTTTGCCTTTACGACCGCTGCTGAGAAAACTCTCCACTGGGCCGATGGTGCCAATAAACTCATTAATGATAGTGAACCGTGGAATTTACACAAAAACGGAGATCACGATCAACTTCAACGCGTGCTTTATACGGTTCTCGATACACTGCGTCAGGTAGCCATTATGCTAAGTCCTTTAACCCCTTCTCTGTGCCAGGCCATCTGGGAACAACTGGGCTACAAACAGCCGCTATCTGAATTTACCTGGGATGATATTTTAAAGACGACCTTACCTGAAGGGCAAACTGTCGATCTCCAGGGACCCATTTTACCCCGTTTGGAAAGTGAGCTTGTTGGTAGCAACAAGAAAAAATAATGACGACTCTTGCCCCGTTATTTGACACACATTGCCATCTTGACTACATTCTGCGTGGAAGTGAGCACCCTGATGCGGGCGTAGCCCCGCAATTTAAAGATGTTTGGCAACGCGCTGAAGCTGCGGGTGTAAGGGCTATTGTCAATCCTGGTGTAACACCCAGTCGGTTTTCAGAAGTGTTTGCAGCAAGTGAGATGCATCCAAACATCTTTGCAGCGCTGTCTGTTCATCCAACAGATGTCACTGATATCAGTGTCCATCCAGAATGGCTCTCGGAATTAGAAACTCAATTAAGTCACCCCAAAGTTGTTGCGATTGGGGAAACAGGCCTTGATTACTACTGGGATATCGCCGAAAAGGAATTACAACAGTCCTGCTTTGAGGCACTCTTAAAACTGGGTGTCAAACACAAATTACCCGTGATTGTTCATGACCGTGAAGCCCATGAGGATGTTAAAAAGGTGATTGCTCGTGTTCCAGGAAGTCAGGGGATTATGCACTGTTTTTCCGGGGACGGAAAATTTGCACTTGAAATGATTGAACTGGGATTTTTTATCAGTTTTGCAGGTAATATCACCTTTAAAAATGCTCAACCACTTCGGGATGCGGCAAAAGACGTTCCCTTAGAATGGCTGTTAATTGAAACTGACTCCCCCTTCTTAAGCCCCATGCCCTTTCGCGGTAAACCCAATGAACCAGAGAGAGTCCGTTATGTCGCTGAAACACTGGCTGAAGTGAAAGGCATCTCCTACGAAAAACTAGCCAGAATTACGACAGAAAATGCGCTGAGAGTGTACCATTTAGAGAATCTGGCAATATGTTAATTATTCTGCCTTCTAGCCCCACGACGGAAGCGGCCAGTGATTATTTGTCATCACAAGGAATTGCCCATATTGTGATTCCTGTCCCCGAATCGCTGAGTTACAAAACAGGCAGTGACACTGCCATTTATATCGATACACAAGAAGACCCTCATGCCCATGCGGATATCCCGATGCAACTGACCAAACATCGCTTTGTGGTGATGCGTGTCTTTAAAGACTATGTGCAATGACGAAGCGACTTTTTTATCTCTTGCTTATCAGCACTATCATATTTTGGAGTGGGTGTAATTTTAAAACGACATCCTCAACTAAACTGTCTAAAAACGGACTGAGACCAATCACCTTAGAGTTTTGGACGCTCCAGATGGGGACGTTTGCTGACGTGTTGAATCCGATGATAGCAAAATACGAACAGACGCATCCTGACATCCATATCCATTGGGTGGATCTCCCTTTTAGTGAAGGGCCCAAAAAAACACTGGCGGCCATGTTAAGTCCTCATGTTCCCGATGTGGTTAATTTAAATCCAGATTTCGCTGCAATTTTGGCCCAACGCCAAGCGATCTGGAATATCAACACCCTTATTCGTGAAAAAGACCGTCTGTCTTATTTACCTGCCGTCTGGCAGGCTGTGTCGCTATCTAAAAAGACAGGATCCGATGGTTCATTTTGTCTGGGAGTGCCGTGGTACGTCAGCACCCGAGTCACGCTCTATAACCGACGCATTCTCAAAGAATCGAGTATTGAACAGCCCGCCAGAACGTGGGAAGAATTATTTGAACAGATTCGGACGATTCACCGAATCAACAACACTGCTTATGGATTAATGCCGACTCTGGCTGAAAACGGTAGTTTTTTAAAAGAGCTCAAAAAAGCCGATGTCCCACTTTGGAGTAATGACGGGCAGGCTATTTTTGCCACCGAAAAAGGGATTAAATTTCTCTCTCAGTGGGTTTCATTGTATCAAAGTAAAACTATTCCAGCCGAAAGTTTGAGTGAAGGTCAACGTGCCGCGGTTGATCAATATCAATCAGGCCGTCTGGCATATTTACTGAGTGGGGCCAATTTTCTAAAAATCATTCAAGAGAATGCGCCCAGTATTTATCGAGAAACCGATGTTGCCCCTCAATTCCCCACTAAAAACCAAAACATTGACTTTTCAACCATGATTTTAACCTTACCAAAGCATGGAGCTCATCCCGGGGAAGCACTGGATTTTGCCTTGTATATCACCAATGCCAAAAATCAATTGGCACTCAGTAAAAAAGCGCCCGTCTTACCCTCAGTGAAAGCCGCGCTATCAGATCCGTATTTTCAAGCTAAATCGAGCAAAGAGAATAGTTTACAGTCTGTTGACCTCATTGAGAAAGCCCGTATTATTAGTGCGTCTCAATTACTTCGAGCCACAGGCGGTAGTGCCCCTTTCCCAGAGCAACGTGACATCAATACACAAATCGATTACACTGTTCAGCTCGCGCTACTTCAAAAGAAAAATGCAAAACAAGCCCTCACCGAGGCCCAAACCCGCATTAATGAAATTAGAAATCGTCATTAAAGACAGAGCTCGAACACCCTATGGAGTAACCTTGAGATGAACACCGCCGGTATAGAAGCCAATATGGATGCCCATTTAACGAGAGCTAATGATTTTAGTGAACCAGATGAGTCTACAAGCCCGTTTATATTAGGTGGTAGACCTGCAAAAGCAGCTGATTCAGAGATATTAACAGTCCTTTCCCCTGCAGACAATCTCACTTTAGCAGGGAGAACCTATAAAATTACGGCCGGAAGAATTCCAGAAATCCTTGCAGCAGCCGAAGTTGGGTTTCAATCTCATCGAAAGACGACACCCACAGAAAGAGGCACTATTTTAACCCGACTTGCCGAATTGCTGTCGAGTCATCAAGAACCCCTGGCTCGGCAAATTGCTCTGGAAGCAGGGAAGCCCATTAAGCTAAGCCGGGTTGAAGTGCAACGTGCTGTTGCCATTTGCCGCAGCTATGCTGAAGAACTCTCGCGGCAAAGGGAAGCTGTCTATTTTATTGAGGGGCGAGAAGCCAGTGTCCGTTATTTCCCTCTTGGCCCCGTGCTTGCCATCACCCCGTTTAACTTTCCGCTCAATTTGGTGATTCACAAACTGGCACCTGCAATCGCAGCGGGTACTTCCATTACCATTAAACCCGCCTCGCAAACACCGATGACGGCATTATACTTAGGCCGTTTGGCTGTGGAAGCTGGCTATGAAGCCATTAGCGTCATTCCCTGTGGGGCTAATGTTGCTGAAGCACTCGTTCAGTCTGATGTGTTTAAAAAGGTATCTTTCACAGGGAGTGCACCTGTGGGTTGGCGACTCAAAACACTGGCTGGGAAAAAACCAATAACCCTTGAATTAGGTGGCAATGGGGCCTGTATTATTAACGATTACCCTGAAGAAAAGCTTTCGTGGATTGCCCAACGGTGTGCACAAGGCGCCTTCTGGTTCTCAGGGCAGATTTGTATCTCGTTGCAACGGATTTTTGTTCATCAAGACAGACATGATGCTTTTCTCAAGGCCCTGATTGACGCTACCAGAAGTATTCATGTCGGAGATCCGTTGGATGAAAAGACAGATGTGGGGCCAATGATCCATCTGGATGAGGTCTTTCGGACACGGGGGTTAATCAAAGACGCCATTGATGGCGGGGCTAATGTTGTTTATGGGGGTAATACGCTAAACCCATATACCATGAACCCAACCATACTCAACCGAACACAACCCTCCATGCGTGTGAATGCAGATGAATGCTTTGCGCCCTTGGTAACAGTTACGCCATACTCACAGTTTGAAGAAGCCTTGGCCGCAGCCAATGATTCCGTGTTTGGCTTACAAGCGGGTATCTTCACCCAAGACCGCAATAAAGCCGTCCTGGCTTATGAAGCATTGGATGTGGGCGGAGTCATTATTAACGATGTGCCCACTTTTAGACTCGACTATATGCCCTACGGGGGGATCAAGGAGTCCGGTCTGGGTCGTGAAGGGGTCCTTTGTGGGGTTGCAGAAATGTCTTACTTCAAGACCTGCATCAGCCAGTATTTTTAGGCATCGGCAATACGGCAAATTTCCGCTTCTAATTTACTGTGAGATTGCGTGGCCGTAGAGTAGCTATCGAAATGGGCTCTAGTCGTTCCAATAGACTCGAGCTGAAGCTCAGGGTCTGGTTGGTAGTGTTCTAGTGCCTCTACTCTGGCTTTAGATTGCTGCCACCGAGTTAAGTGATCGCCCTGGGGACCGTCTGTATTAGTGGGGTAATAGCGGTAAGCACCAGAAACAAAATTAGCCTGGTCAGCAAGAACCGCATCGTGAAGAGGCTTACGAAAACCACCCGAGAACTGAACAGGTGTTCTGGAAATAGGCGCTACAATAGGCATGTGAACAGACATCATGGTCTAATAATCCTTATAATACGAGATCGATTGGATGCTAAAGAATGTCTTGCTCTTTGTCTTGAAGACGGGCTTCAGCGCTGAGTCGTGCAAATTGCCTGAGACATTCGCCCAGAATAGACGCTCTCTGGTATTCCATCGTGTGCTCTGCGGAATACTTGGGCAGACGTGAAAGTCTCGATTCACTGGCGGTCAGTTGATCTTCTAACCACTGTCGGTAAATTTGTGATTCTTGGTATTGAGTGGAGTTTAGGGGAGGATTCATCAAATTGTCCTGTTTCTGGTTGTCCTGTTTCTGGGTTCTATAAAAGATAGATTTGCACGTTTAAAAACAAACCGTTGACTAAAAGTGCGTGAGTCCAAAGTGTGACAGCCCAAAAAGTGTCACACTGCGTATATGATAAAAACGCTTCAGACGGTACACTCAAAATATAAAGACAGAAAGAGTCGTTCAGCCTCCCCGACAAACATAATCTGAAAGGAAGCATCGATGATGAAGAAGCAAACAAAACCTTTTGCGCCATCACTCAGAATTGGGCCACTGGCTCTTGTCTTTTCAATGATAGGGGGCATACTGGCGGTTCTTATTTCTGCCCCTCAGCATTTTTTAGCTTACATCTTATTATTGCCCATGGCGACGTGGGCAAGAACTTTAATTTATATCAAATTGTTCTCAATGTTTGGCAGTTACTAAAACAATCTTATTGCACACAAATTAAATCTTAGAGAAAGGTTAATAAAGGTTCAATGATGAAAACAGCATATGGCATCAATTATTTATCAATCGATAAAAACAACATAAAAAAACCCCTTGGAGAATCACTCCGAATTGGAATCCTGGTTTTGGTATTTGCAATAGGCTCTGTGTTAGCCCTCTATATTGTGGCGTTTATGTTACTTATAATTGGACTCGCTGGGGGAGGGTTTGCTTAAAACAAAGACCGCTAAAGTGACAGATATAGAAAGGAATGAAGATGCTCTCTAACTCGGAGCTACACACTGTATTACCCGAAAAAAAGCCACAAAAAAAGCCCCTTGCAGAATCACTCCGCAAGGGGCTAAAGGGTATTTTATGGGGGGTAGGCATTAACATACTACTTTGGGTAGGTATCACAGTCTGTATAAGGCAAAACGCGATTGCACACCACGCAGAAAATCTTGTGGTGTGGAAATCTACCATTTGCTTTGCCAGTTTGGGTACCTGCTTGGTGCAGTGGGTGATTATTATCCCCACAGTGATTTTGTTATGGCTCCTTAAAAAAGAGCCTAATGAGCCATTAGGTGTACTTTTTGGAGCCGGCCTCTGCTCTATGATGCAGCTAATTGTGGGGCTACTACCAGCTGTATTCGATTTTGCCACCATGTTTTTTGTTGACCATCATGGTGTTCGGCATTTCCCAATTTAGTGCAGTCATGGTATAGTTTCTTTTTTATAAGGGACTGTTTAAAGGTGTGTGTGCCCTTGTGAGGGTTCTTCAAGACGTCAGGCAATTTTAGATTGCCTCTGGGTTTTATTGGCGTTGTGCTTTTTTGTAAATCCAATTTCTATACTTGAAGATTACTTTTGAGTTCTATCAGACCTGTGTGAGGCCAAATATTAGGCGCTAAA
>CAZZIY010000089.1:0-7921 GCA_964654525.1 uncultured Vampirovibrionales bacterium
ATGCCCCACTGGCCGTTGTGATAGACCCAGCCTTCACCTGGGGAGATGATAAAGCCCCGCGCACCCCGTGGCATAAAACCTTGATCTATGAGACCCACGTCAAAGGCCTCACCTACCAGCACCCAGACATTCCTGAGAACATCCGAGGCACCTATGCCGGTATTGCCTCAGAGCCCATGATTAACTACTGGAAAGACCTTGGGGTTACGGCGATTGAACTAATGCCCATTCACACCCATCTTGACGATCAGTTTCTCGTCAACAAAAATCTCAGCAACTACTGGGGCTACAACTCACTGAGTTTCTTCTCTCCTGATGCCCGCTACGCCAGCCAACCCCAAGATCCGTTTAGCGTGCTCAGAGAATTTAAGATGATGGTCCGCACGCTCCATTCAGCCGGGCTGGAAGTAATTCTCGATGTTGTCTTTAACCACACTGCCGAAGGAAACCAACTGGGACCCACGCTCAGCTTTCGGGGAATCGACAACCGTTCTTACTACCGTCTGGTAGACGACCGCGCTCAGTACTATATGGATTATACAGGCTGCGGAAACACCATTAACATTGCCCACCCACGTGTACTCCAACTCGTAATGGACAGCCTGCGCTACTGGATTGAGGAAATGCATGTCGATGGGTTTCGCTTTGATCTGGCCACCGCCCTGGCCCGAGAGCTCCACGCTGCCGACAAGTTGAGTTCCTTTTTTGACATTATTCATCAGGATCCCGTCATCTCTCAGGTTAAACTGATTGCAGAGCCTTGGGATTTGGGAGAAGGCGGCTATCAAGTCGGCAATTTCCCCGTACTGTGGACAGAGTGGAACGGGCGCTACCGGGATACGGTTCGGCATTTCTGGAGAGGGGATAATGGGTGTCTTAGTGATTTTGCGACCCGTTTCTCTGGCAGTAGTGATTTATACGCACACAGTGGACGAAAGCCCCATGCCAGTATCAATTTTGTGACGGCCCACGATGGTTTCACCATGGTCGATTTGGTCAGCTACAATGAAAAACACAATGAGGCCAACGGGGAAGACAATAGAGACGGGGAGAACCACAATATTAGTGATAACTGCGGAGCCGAAGGCTCCACGGACGACCCGGACATAATACGGCGGCGTGAAAAACGCCGACGGAATCTGATGGCCACATTATTACTGTCCTTAGGAGTCCCCATGATCTCAGGCGGAGATGAAATCGGACGGACTCAACTTGGAAACAACAATGCCTACTGTCAGGACAACCCTCTCAGTTGGTACAACTGGAACCCATCTAAAGAAGATCAAGAATTCTACCAATTTGTTCGCCGCATGATTCGTCTGCGAAAACATCAGCCCGTCTTGCAGAGGCGTCGTTTTTATACCGGTAAATCAAAACGGGGCGTTGAGTTCAAGGATATCTATTGGTTTACCCCGTTTGGCAGAGATATGGAAATGGACGATTGGCAAAACCCTCTGTTAAAAACCATCGGCATTTTACTGGAGGGCTCAGCGATTGCCGAAGTGGATGAACAAGGGCATTCGATCAATGGGGATACACTGCTGATTTTGATCAACGCCGACTGTCACCCAGTCTCCTTCCAGCTGCCCTATCACCGGACGCAAAACACCTGGGAGCATCTCGAAGATACCTCTCAAACCATCAGTTGGTCTACGTGGGAACCAGGGGCCAATTATCTTTTACAAGAAAATAGCCTGGTGCTCTTCAAACTGCATACAATTCCTTCGATTTAGATAACCAGCTTGCGAGAGAACACCTCAGTTCTGGCATCGTGCGTAATCGGATTGAAAAACGCAGAGGAAGCAACCATGGCTGCATTATCTGTACAGTAGCCCAAATTGGGGACAAAAAGCCTGATTCCTGGGCTCGCATCAACCCACTCTTGAAATACCGCCCTGAGCGCAGTATTAGCAGAGACTCCTCCGGCAATGGACAGGGTTTGCAAACCCGATTCCTTCATCAGGCGCTGTGTCTTTAAAAATAGGGTGCGCACAACCGTTGCCTGGAAGCTTGCGGCCACGTTGGCTTTCATCAGCGTCAATGCAGAGGAATCCTCCGCACATGCCGCCGCCTCGCGCTCGATAAGGCGCATCACAGCCGTTTTTAAGCCGCTAAAACTAAAATCATACGGATGTTTGGTCACCGCAATGGGTAGCGAATAAGCATTGGGATTGCCCTGTTGAGCCAACTTATCGACAGCAGGACCTCCGGGGAAACCGGCATCTAGAAGCCTTGCTACTTTATCGTAAGCCTCTCCAACAGCATCATCGAGTGTTTGGCCCACAATCTCAATATCATCGAGTGTATTTACCTTGACCAATTGAGTATGCCCCCCGCTGACAAGCAGGCACAAGAATGGAGGTTCGAGATCGCTCTCTAAAAAATTAGAGCAAATATGGGCGGTCAGATGATTCACCCCAATAAAAGGTCTGCCCGTCAAAAAACTCAGTGCTTTGGCAGTGCCAGCACCCACTAATAGAGACCCCACCAGACCTGGGCCCAGGGTTGCGGCAAAGGCATCAATCTCTGAAAGCTCCAGTTTGGCCGTAGCGAGTGTTTCTGCCACACAGGGGTTGACCCACTGAATATGATTACGCGCAGCAAGCTCTGGAATCACACCGCCAAAAGGAGCATGGACAGAATCTTGAGATTTAACCACACTGGCCAGTACCCGGCGTCCGTCTTCAACAATCGCACAGGCGGTATCATCACAACTGGTTTCAAGCGCCAGGATTCTCATCTCTTCAAGGTATCATATGCCACTAGAGATTCAAACGGTTTTGCAGTTAAAATAAGTGAGTGACTTTTTTCAAAGACAGGTTCTGTGATCATGCCTCATGCTCGTTTCACTCGATTTTTCCGTTTTATAGCCTCTGTAGTTGTTGTGGCTACTGGGATATCTTTATTTTCGGCCTGGTTAAGCTCTCAAATTGAGGATAAACAAGCACTACAGGTGGCCTTTTTAAATTACACAGAGCCAGAAAACAACCGACTGGGTGAATTTTATTACGCTTTGGGCAGTCAACTCGCGGTTCGAGGCCAAGTGGCTCTGGCTGAAGGACTATTACAGAAAGCAACGACTTTGCGGCCCCGTCATTCGGAATCTTTTTTGAATTACGGAGTCGTTTTAGAATCCCTGGATAAAAAATTTCAAGCCATTGAGGCTTACAAGACGGCTGTCAGCATTAACCCTACCCAGACTGAGGCGCAGTACCATTTGGGATTGATGTTAGACCGTACCGGAGATACAGAAAACGGCATAAAGCATTTACTGATTGCCTATTATCAAGACCCGAAAAATCCTTATATTAACTACGATTTGGGCGTTCTCTACGCCAAAACCAATGATTTCAATCATTCTGCGCTGTATTCCAAAAATGCCGTTCTCGCAGACAAAACCTTTGCAGAAGCCTATAACAACTACGGATATGCTTTAGCGCAACTGGGGCAATACCTTGAAGCCGTTGCTGCCATTGACGAATCGCTTAAGCTAAAACCAGACAGTGCGGCTACTTTGGACAGTAAAGGGTATGCCCTGATGGGGATGCGAAAAATTGATGATGCGCTGTCACTGTTTAATAAAGCTCTAGAACAGGATCCCACGATTGGAGAAATTTATCTGCACAAGGGGCAAGCCTTAGAACAGGCACAAAAAACAGAAGAATCCATTCAGGCATACGAAAAATACCTACTGTTGACCCCCAATGCATTGGATAGAAAACAGGTGGAAGACCGCCTGGTGATTTTAAAGAGCAAATAACCGCTTCACACACATTTGATACAAGGAGCCTGAAATGGCGATTCGCAATTTAGACTTTTCTCTGTCTATAGTCACTGTTTCAATGGCTTTGTGGTTGATTTTCAGCCCTGGGTTTGCCCAATTCTCTGGGAGTGGGTCTCCGTCTCCCGGCAGTGGCGGTAATTCTTCTTCAGTTGGACCTCCAGGATCAGCTGACAAAGAAGACTGCACGATTGGTAACGGTAATATTATCTCGACAAGTCCAACAGCCATTAACCCACAAAACGATTACACCTTAACCAACAACCAGCTCAAGCGCCCAACAACAATATGCCCTGCCGAAACCCGCTTTGTTCGTCCTTAAGAATCTTATTGAATGACTTCCACTACTGAAATGACTGAGTCCCCTGATCGTGCTATCCGGCTTTATTTAACCGGGTATATGGGGGCAGGAAAATCAACCATCGGTAGAGCACTTGCTGAGAATTTATCCTACAAATTTATTGATACAGACCGGCAGTTAGTCCTGCATTTTCGCCGTCCTATTTCCGAAATATTCAGGCACCACGGTGAAGCTGCATTTCGCGAGGCTGAATTAAGCTGTCTCAAAACCTTATCTCACCAAGAAAGAGTGGTGATTTCTACCGGAGGGGGGACATTAACCCGCGATGAGACGATGCAAGTTGCCAAACAATCGGGCTTAGTGATTTACCTGGAAGCTCCGGTGGATGTTTTATACGAACGCGTGATTTTCAGTCCTAAAGACCGCCCAATGATTGATGTGCCTGATCCCGAGGCTGTTTTTAGAGAACGATTTTTACGGCGAGAACCCTACTACTTACAGGCCGATATGCACATCAATTGTGCTCACAAATCACCCAAACAGGTTGCGCTGGACATTATTGAAGCGTTAAAGCCCTTCCAGAACAGGGCACTCAGCCCACAAGAAAAAAATCCCAGTGACGTGACCCCATCGTCATGATTCTAACGACTGAAATTGAAAAAAGGGCTCAAACAGTCCCTGTCCATATCCAACCAGGGGCGTTACTGTCGCTTGCAGAGATTTGCCTAACCCATTACCCCCCAAAAACCAAGCTGCTGATTGTGACTGACGCGGTGGTCCAAGAACTTTGGGGGCAAGCACTATCGGAATCTCTGAAGCAAGCCGGCTATTTAGTTTACACCTATTCGATTCCTGTCGGTGAATCTGCCAAATGCCTTTCTGTGATGGAGTCTGTACTCAGGTTTGCACTGGAAGCTGGGTTATCGAGACAAGATGTGATGATTGCCTTTGGCGGGGGTGTTGTTGGAGATTTAACCGGGTTTTGTGCGGCCACTTACTTTCGAGGGATCGACTACATCCAAGTCCCCACCACACTGCTGGCACAGGTCGATTCCGCCATTGGCGGAAAGGTGGGAGTCAATTTGCATCATGCTAAAAACGGGCTGGGGGCTTTTTACCAACCTCGCTTTATTTGGATGGATCCCACTCTGGTTAAGCACTTACCTTGCAGACAGCTTCGCGCAGGACTAGCCGAAATTATCAAATACAGTCTGATTGAAACCAGTATTCAGGCCGCATCGGCGACACCAGATAGCCTGTCCCAAACAACCCCACTGTTTACCGTGCTGCAAAAAATCATTTTTAGAGACGACACTGTAGAGGCTGAACTGTGTGAATTAATCTCCCGCTGCGCGGCGCTTAAAACCACAGTGGTGAGCTTGGATGAACAAGAAAGAACAGGACTTCGGGCCTTGCTGAACCTGGGACATACCTTTGCCCATGCTTACGAGGAGCTGAGTGGCTATCAGGATCTCCTTCACGGAGAAGCTGTCTCATTGGGGTTGGTAAAGGCGGCTCAACTGGCCAACACCTTGGGATATTTTCACAGTAGCCACGTAGAGGCTATCATCGCGATGCTGGCAAAGTTTCAGCTCCCAACTATCCCCTCACCCTCTCTGGAACCCCTCAAACTCATCGCCCTTATGCGGCAAGACAAGAAGGCCACAGGCAACGGCATCCGCTTTGTGTTACCAGATACAGAACTTGGTCGTGTTCGAATCGTTGACGGGGTTGATGAACACCAGATACTCAATATTTTGTCTTGAAAGCTTGTTTTGATGCTGCACTCGGCTCCTTTACTTCCTGAAGAAACCCCCTTGGTGATTATGGCTGATGGTTTTTTGACCAGCCCCAACGGGAAAGTAGCGACTGGGGTGCTACGATACGGTCGCTGGCCAGTAGTGGCTGTGATTGACAGCTCTCATGCTGGGCTAATGTCCGATCAGGTTCTTGGGTTCGGCAAGCCCGTTCCCATTGTGGATAACTTAGCTGAAGCCCTGAAATTTCAGCCTGCTGCATTGCTCCTGGGGACAGCTCCTCAAGGCGGAGGGCTGCCGACCGCTTGGCAAAATCTCATTGAACAAGCCATTCAAGCCCGGCTTCACATCATCAGCGGTCTGCATGACTTTATTGCAGACAATCCTGAGTGGCACCGTCTGGCAAAGAAGCATCAAGTAACGATCTGGGATGTCCGAAATACAGCAACCCCAGAAATAAAAGCCCTGAACCGAGTAGCACAACTAGAAAAACGGCCTTCTCATGCCCGTGTTATCACGATGGTGGGCAGTGATTGTGCCGTGGGCAAAATGAGTGTGGCCCTGGAGCTAGCCAAAGCCTTTAAGGTTCCAGACATTGCCTCGTCTCATGCCGCCTTAATGGTGCCAACAGGCCAAACAGGTATTCTGATTGAAGGCTGGGGAGTGCCTTTAGACCGGATGATCGGTGATTTTATGGCCGGGGCTGTGGAAGCCTGTATCTCCCGTGGAATAGAACGCTTAGCGCTGTCTGACCCCGCAAAAACCCATTGGCTTTTGGTTGAAGGGCAAGGTTCCTTGCTGCATCCGGGTTATTCTGGGGTTACCATGTCTTTACTTCACGGCTCGCACCCGGATGCGATGATTCTCTGCCACAAAGTAGGCGGCAATAACGTCGGTGGCGATAAGCATATTCGCGGGGGCTATCCTGTTGAGATTCCCGCGATGCCGGCGCTCATTCAACTCTACGAGACCGCCGCGCAATGGGCCAAAGACCCCAACAAACCCAGAGCCCGGGTTGTGGGCATTGCCGTAAACACGTCAGCCCTTTCAGAAACAGAGGCCGTTCATATTCTCTCTCAGTACAAGGCTGAGACCGGACTACCGGTTACTGATCCGGTTCGCTACGGTGCGGCGGCTCTTGTTGAAGCCCTGATTGCAGAACGAATTGAGCTTTCGCCATGAGCCTGGCGTACCAAGTGTTATCGCTCCCCTTGGAGTTTCCCTTTACCATTTCGCGCAGTACGCTGTCTGTGGCCAAAACAGTCCTCGTGCAACTCAGTGATTCGCAGCTGAGCGATTCGGATAATTCTGCCCATATTGGGCTGGGAGAAGCGGTGCCCAGCGAATTTTACGGCGAATCCATTGAGACAGTGCAAGCCTTTTACCAGCAACTTGCCTGTGACGACAGATTTTTAGCCCTACCCCCAGATAATCATCAGGCGTTTGAAGCCTATTTGGCAGGATTTCCCGGCAATGCTGCGGCCAAATCAGGGCTCGATATCGCCTTTTGGGACCGTTTTGCCAAGCGTCTCGGACGTCCTTTGCATCAAGTCTGGGGTCTGGACGCAACAAAATGCCCCAAAACTTCTTATACGATTGGGATTGCCGATTTAGACATGGTTCGCCACAAAACAGAAACGGCCCTTTCTCGTGGCTATGACACCTTAAAAGTTAAGCTGGGCGGCCCGCAAGATCTCGATACGTTGTCATTAATTCGAGAGCTAGCCCCATCGGCTACCTTACGGGTTGATGCAAACGCCGCCTGGAAGGTTTCTGATGCCTTAAAACTGATGCCGGTACTGGCAGCATTAGGCGTAGAATTTGTGGAAGAGCCATTGCTACTAGAAAGCCCTGTCCAGGACTACGAAAGACTCAAGGCAGAGAGCGTATTACCGGTGATGGCGGATGAAAGCTGCAAAACGCTGAAAGATATTCCCTTTTGTGCTCGGTATTTCCACGCGATTAACTTAAAACATTCCAAAACAGGGGGGCTGATGGAAGCCATGCGGATGATCCACGCCGCCCGAGCCCATGGTCTCAAAATTATGCTGGGCTGCTTTTCTGAATCACTGGTTTCGATTT
>CAZZIY010000090.1:0-7920 GCA_964654525.1 uncultured Vampirovibrionales bacterium
AACTTGTATTAAGGATCGACACTGATGAAAAAATTATTTAAAGCCGCTGTATTGTCCGTCTTAACCGCCTGTGTGCTGTTATTCGGCTCTTCTGCTTTCTCGTCTGCTTCGGCGGATACCAACTTTGGCTTGGTGGATTTGGAAAAGATTTACTCCAACTTTGAAAAAGCAAAAGGCGTGATTGCCGATATTAAAGTGAAACAAGCCGAACTGCAAAAAATGCAGGCCGATTTTGTGAAACAACTCGAAGATACCAAAAAAAATCAGCCCAAAAATCCTGTGGCTGCCAGCCAGCTGGAAACTGATTTGAGCGAAAAACTGAACGCCAAAGTGAAAGAATACCGTGATTGGACCAGCGCCAAACAGAAAGAGATCGACACCGACGTGGAAACCATGGTGAACCGGGTCGCCAAAGACAAAAAATTTGACGTGGTTCTGACCAAACAAGCCGTCTTCCAAGGTGGTACCGATATCACCAATGAAGTACTGGGTCGCTTAAACACGAATGCTCAATAACGCACCCGCTGCGTTTACGTTCTATTACAGCCGGCTCTGTTTTTGTGACAGGCCGGCTGTTGTTTTGATAAGCTAAAGAGGCGAAATAGAGGTGGATTGCCTGTGATGTTAGACGACCATGATGTTAGACAATGACCATGAAGAGAAAAACGCTGCACCACTAGAGGAAATCTCTGGTACGCAGTCACTCCCCTCCTTTGCGGTGGATATTAATCTGGCCACCCCGATGATGCGGCAGTTTCTAGAAGTGAAGCGCCAGTACCCAGGGGTGATTCTGTTTTACCAGATGGGCGATTTTTATGAGACCTTCTTTGAGGACGCCCTGATTGCTGCCCGTGCTTTAGAAATAACACTGACTGGTCGAGAGGCAGGCGCCTTAGGTAAAGTCCCTATGGCTGGAGTCCCGATCAGGTCTGTTGATAGTTATTTGAATAAGCTGCTGGCTAAGAATTTTCGTGTGGCCCTCTGTGAACAACTGGAAGAAGAGCCAAAACAGAGCAATACCAAGGTTTCTGGCAAGTCTTTGGTCTCTCGTCGGGTGGTTCGAGTGCTCTCCCGGGGCACCATCACAGAGCCAACACAGCTCAAGCCGGATGAGAATAATTATCTGGCCGCAATCGTCCTGAGCAAAGATCCGCAAAAAGTCCCGTGCGGACTGGCCTTCTGTGATATCACCACAGGCAGTTTTTGGGTCACTGAGCTCTCTTATCCTCAATTACTGGGCGAACTAGACCGCATAAAACCCTCTGAATTATTAACTGCAGGGATCATGCACCGGCCACCTGGTGGTGTACCTGAATTTATACCAAACGTACCCGCTGAACTATCTCAGACATATCAATGCACCGCGTTACCCGATTCTGCTTTTGATCAGAGTCAAGCCGGACAGCGGTTGTGCGAAATGTTTTCTGTCAATAATCTTTCGGGATTTGGGTTAGACCATCTTGTAATGGCAACCGCGGCCGCGGGGCTCATTGCCTATTACTTAAAACAAAACTTTTTAGACAGTATCCCGCGGTCCGGCCGCATTCAACGCTATCACTTAGAAGAAACCGTATTAATGAGTCAATCTTCTCGGCGAAATTTAGAATTACTTTGCACTGCCAAAAACCAGCAATATGAAGGCAGCCTATTATGGGTACTCAACCAAACAGAGACCAGTATGGGCGCTCGGCTGCTTCGTCAATGGGTGAGCCAACCGCTAAGACAGCTTAGCGAGATACAATCTCGACTCGACGGGGTGGAAGAATTGGTGAATGCCCCAGACGTCCGTTACGAACTCAGCAAGCTCTTACCCGGGATTTATGACCTGGAAAGACTAAGCAACAAAATTGTCCAAGCCTCAGCGTCTCCGCGAGATTTACTTGCCTTACGCCAGTCCATTGAAAAACTTCCGGCCTTATCAACTCTACTTCGCGGAATGAGCACTTTTTATCTTTCGCGGCTCCAAACCTTTCCTCCCGAACTGTTTAAACTGGTTGCTCTGATTGAGCAATCGCTTGATGAGTCTCCCAGTCTCAATATTAAAGAAGGCGGGGTGATTAAAAATGGCTATCATCAAGAGTTGGACCAGCTCCGTGACATTCTTCAAACGCATCAAGACTGGTTGAATCATTACGAACAACAAGAGCGAGAACGCTCCGGAATCAAAACGCTCAAAATATCCTACAACAATGCATTTGGCTATTTTATTGAAATATCTCGCGCACAGGCCAAGGAAGTACCAGCCGACTACAAGCGTAAGCAAACACTCACCAATGCAGAACGCTACACCACTGAGCCCCTAAAGCACCAAGAATCGTTATTTTTAGACGCCCAAGCTCGGATTTTTCAACTGGAATATCAGCTATTTGTTGAACTCCGCCAGCAATTACAGCCCTTCGGTAAATTATTACTGGATTGTGCCCAAAGAATTGCAGCCTTAGACGCTTTGTACTCATTGGCCTGCGTGGCTGTGGAACAAGGCTATCAAAAGCCGGTTGTAGATGAATCCCTTTCACTGACCATTCAAGATTCTAGGCATCCTGTTGTTGAAAAAGTACTGCCTTCAGGACGTTTTGTACCAAATGATTGTAGTCTTAGTGCACAATACAAGCGAGATAAGGCCCCTCAACTGGTTGTTATTACAGGACCCAATATGGCAGGGAAATCAACGTATATGCGTCAAGTGGCACTGATTGTGTTGATGGCACAGATGGGATCGTTCGTGCCTGCCTCCTATGCCAGAATTGGCTTGGTAGACTGTCTCTATACCCGGGTCGGCGCAGTGGACGATCTCTCCAGTGGACAGTCCACATTTATGGTGGAGATGAATGAAACCGCCCAAATCTTGAACGGAAGCACGGAGCGAAGCCTGGTGTTGCTCGACGAGGTGGGCCGAGGAACCAGCACCTATGACGGTGTTGCCATTGCCTGGAGCATTGCCGAATATCTTGTGGAGCATACCGGCTGTCGAACGCTGTTTGCAACCCATTACCATGAACTCAGCGCCCTAGAGGCAACCCATCCAGCGGTTCAAAATTTACGCGTCTGTGTGATGGAAAGCACAGATACTTATGGAGCCCCTAAAATTGAGTTTCTCCATAAAGTGGAACCCGGTGCCGCCCAAAAAAGTTACGGTATTCAAGTGGCACGGATGGCAGGCGTTCCCAATACCGTTGTTCTCAATGCAGAGCGGATTCTCAACGGCTTGCAAAAGGTCCAAGAACAGGTTGGGAAATCCACCGTTCTGAGCAATATGAAAGACCCTGCCGTACTGGACCCCGCCGACGCCCAACTACAACTATTTTAGTTGTATTGATACTATGAATCCCTCTACGATTGCCGCCATCGCCACAGCCTCTGGCCAGGGAGGAGTAGCGATCATTCGGCTGAGCGGTTCGCAGGCTTGGACTATTGCCGAAAGACTGGTCCATTTCAAAAAAAAGAACACTCACTACCCCGTACAGGCAGGCAGGGTTTATCACGGTGGACTAAGTCTGCCTGCTAAGGGTCTACCTGCTAAGGACGCTTTAGAAATTATTGACGATGTCTTGGTGATCTTTTTTAGAGGGCCGCACAGCTACACCGGTGAAGATGTTGCCGAGATCCACTGCCACGGGGGTGTCTTTCTCTCTCAGGTGATCTTAAAAGCGTGTTTGGATCTGGGGGCCACCCCTGCGGCACCCGGAGAATTCACAAAAAGGGCTTTTCTGGCTGGCAAGCTGGATTTAACTCAAGCAGAATCTGTGCTAGACCTGATCGAGGCTGCCAATATCCCGATGCTTCGGATGGCCAGCCAAAACCTGGTGAATCGATCTCTTAATGTCCGGATCGAACAGTTGGCCCGTGACATTTTTGAGATACAGGCTCCGATAGTGGCCAGTGTGGATTTTCCCGATGAGGTGGATGAGCCTGCCCGCCAGCCTTTACGAGAAAAGCTGGAAGCCCTTCAAAAAAATCTGGACAGTATTCTAGAGGCTGCCAGTCGACAAGATATCTTACGAAGACCCTTTCAGGTCAGTCTGATGGGCCGCCCCAATGCCGGAAAATCCTCATTGTTTAACGCCCTGTTGGCTGCTGATCGTTCTATTGTCACTCCGATTGCGGGAACGACCAGGGACACTGTTTCAGAATCTTTTACCAGCAAGAACGGTACTTCGATTACCTTGGTGGACACGGCAGGGTTAAGAGACTTAGGTGACGCTTCTGAGAATACAGAAGCGGTCTCTATCGAAGCACTGGGAATAGACCGTAGCTGGCAGGCCGCTGAGGCATCTCAGAGCATTTTGTACATGCTGGATGCCACTCAGAAAGTGCAGCCAGAGGATTTAAACACCCTTAAAAAGCTTTCTAATCTGAAGATTCCTCTATTGGTCGTTTGGAACAAATGCGACCTCTTGTCATCAGAGTCGTTACCCTCGAGTCTGCTCGCTTTAGAGGCACTGACCCTCTCAGCAACAACAGGGCAGGGATTACCAACACTGTTTGAGTGGATAGACAAACAAGTACGGAGCCAGTACCAGAGTCTTCCAGAGCATTACCTAGCCCTTAATCAGCGGCAGAAAGCGTGCTTTTATCACTGTAGAGAGGCCCTAAACGAGGTTTTACCTATTTTAACTACAAATACTTTGCCCCTGGATCTCGCCACCATCCCACTGAGTGAAGCCTTACGTGCCATGAATACGCTACTGGGCCGGGATATGACTGAGGCAATGTTAAGTGATGTTTTTCAGCGCTTTTGTGTAGGAAAATAAACCCTATGAACCTGATGAACATGTCCCTAATGACACTCCCCTTAGAAACCCAAGTTGCCCAACGCATGATTGTGGGCTACGACGGTTCTGCGGCAAGAGTTGACACCACTTCTCTGGTAAGCGAATGGCTACAACTCGGGGTGGGTGGACTCATTTTTTTTCGAGAAACCTTTGAGCAGCCTCTTGACGGGCAAACACTGGACAACAAAATAGAAGCCCGAACAGTTGCCCGCCTGATCCATACGTTGCAGCAACTGGTGCCAGAGAACTTCCCTGTTCCGTGGATGTCCATTGATCAAGAGGGAGGACTCATCGAGCGATTGCCCCATTTTTTATTTCCCAGTGGGATTAGCCCGATGGGGATTACTCTGCAACACCAGTACCAACACGCATCAAACGAGTTTTGTGCCGAAGTGGCAGATGCCATTGCCTATCACCTGAATCTTTTAGGCTTTAATCTCAACTTTGCCCCGACGTTGGACTTAAATATTAACCCACTCAACCCGGTGATTGGCACACGCTCCTTTGGAGATAATCCAGATCTCGCCTGGAAACTTTCGCAAATTGTGTTAGATCGGATGAAGGCACGGCATATTCTCCCTGTTGTCAAGCATTACCCGGGACACGGCAATTCAACGATTGATTCTCATTCAACCCTGCCAACGTTTCAAATTGAGCGAAGAGAAGCTCAAATTTTCTCTCAAGCACTCCAGGCGAAAGTTCCTGCGGTGATGCTTGCTCACGGAATCTGGCCCGAGATAGATCCAGACTACCGGGTTAGTGCATCAGCCAGTATTATCCAAGAGAATATTCGTCAAGAACAAGACTACCAAGGCCTGCTATTGAGCGATGATATGTGTATGGGCGCTGTGACTCAACATGAGAGCCCTATAGATGCCGCACTTGCAAGTTTCCAGGCCGGTGTTGATGTTTTAATTTACCGTGACCCTGGAGAGATGACCTGGGCAGTAAAAAATGCCCTTGTTCAAGGGCTAGAATCTGGTCAATTGTCTATGACCCAGCACCACGAAGCCCTTGCCCGTATTGAAGCTTCGAAAGCTGGTTTGAAGAGGTATCAGCCAAATTACACCATTTTAAGCCCTATCTTTAAACCAGAAGCAGTTGAAGCCGTCGCCGATCACCTAGCGACTCGCTCGATTACAATGCTAAGCCCCATCTCTTCCAGTGAAATTGCCGAATTACTCCCCATCCCACTGGACAAGCATACCTGGGTGATTCACCCAGAGAGAAGTAGTATCTCACACTACAGTCTAGATGAAGGAAGTTCGGCGAGTTTAGCAAGTCTGCTTCACCAGTTGGCCAACCAAGACTATCAAGAAATCCTTTCTTTGCAAGCAATGAATGACGCTGACGCTGAAACGGACTCTCTCATGGCAGAAGCTCCGGCCAATGTTGCTGGAAGTGACTCGAAAGAGCTTGATTCAGACGCGTTTTATATCGATCCCGCGGTTCTCTCTGCTTGGCAAAATCAAGATAAGAGCGAGGACGCAGCCCTTCCTCCTCATCCAAACCCTTTAGTGTTAATTGGATACGATATTCACTCAGACGTTGAGCTTCCCAATACTGAAAATCAAGCGTCTTCTCTTATTGAACCTTCACACCTCGTGTTTATTGCCTACAATAGTGGCCTCTACCCTACACAGCAGAAAGCTTACAAAATACTGAAAGCGCGTTTTCCTGACGCGGCAGTAATTTTAATCTCTGCGGGAACCCCTTACGACACTGAATTTTTGCCAAATCCAGATATTCATCTGGCTCTGGGGAGTTACCGACCAGCGGTGCTCAAACGCTTGGCGCAAACATTGGCCTGCTACCAGCCGGAAGACCCGGCTTAAAGCAGAGACTGAATCAATTGGCTTAAGTCAGTGCTTCTTGCTGCCAATACAGCCAGGGGATTTTCCATCGCGGCTACCATTTCTGATTCTCTATAAGGCGGTTCTAGCAAATTAAAGACGTGTGCGTTATCGTATTTTTCCAGTTGAGACAGCGCCGCAGGTGAACTGGATCCAGCAATAATCAATAAGTGTTTACCGTGTTTAGACCCTGAGGTTTGTTGGATGAGATGCCCTAGTAATTTCCCCGAGAAACTGGTTTCATCAAAGCGTCCCTCGCTGGTAATCACCAGTCCTGCGTTTTTCAACGCCGTTTGTAAACCCACCTGCTGGCTAACGAATTCAAAGCCGGAACATACCTGAACATCAGCAAACAGAGGCTTTAGCTGCATCAGACCGTACACCAAACCGCCAGCAGCCCCTGCTCCAGAAAAATCCGGGTTAGCCCCCCCTTTTTCCACGCAAAGTCTGGCCCAATGAGTCAGTCCCTTTTCTAAAAAATCAACGACATCCGGTGTCGCCCCCTTTTGCGGAGAAAACACAGCCGCTGTTCCCGTAGGGCCGAGCAGGGGATTGTCCACATCAGCGGTAATGGTCAACTTAACCTGTGGATAATTCATATCTGGCAATTGCCAGATATGAATCTTGTGGAGATCACTGCCGCTGAGGGGCGATACTGATACCATTTTATCCAGTTGCCTGTTATCTTGATCCCAAAAGCGTGCGCCCAGGGCTTGCAGACAGCCAACGCCGCCGTCTGTAGAGGCGCTTCCGCCCGTGGTGATCACGCATTCTTTTAAACCAGGAAACTCCCCCAGCACTGCTTGTAACACGTGACCCACCCCATAAGAGCTAGCAGTAAGGGGTTGAAGTGGGATTCCCTTGGGAAGTTTACTGAGACCGTGGGCCTCACAGGCCACCACAACCGCACGTCTAGTTTCAGGACTGTACAGCCAACGTGCTTCACCGTTAAGAAGCCTCGTTGTATATGTCTGATAAGGATAGGGCCTATTGTCTTGAGCGTCTCCTAAAATAGCTTCCACGGTTCCATCACCCCCATCTGCCATAGGAATCGACAGGACGTTCGTATATTGCAGCTCATTCAGCAGAAATCGACGCAGCCACTCACACAGCGCCACGGCAGATAAACTCCCCTTCATCGCCCCACAGGCCAGTAAAAGCTGAGGTGTCTTTTCTGGGGGTTCATTTTCAAAAGCTACAATAGAAGAATCCGTAATATTACCCATGCGCTTTTGGCATTTCCTGTCGTTATATCCATTAACATATAGAAACAATCGGACTTCTCAGTTACAAGT
>CAZZIY010000091.1:0-7909 GCA_964654525.1 uncultured Vampirovibrionales bacterium
GGCGTTTGTTTTGTACTGTATTTCTCTCACGATAACCACAGATGCTTACGATGAAGGCTTAAAAGATACAGCAAGAGTAATACAAGCCAGAATTAAATATGTAAACCATAAGTTTGACTTGGATCTTCACCAAGACGCCCAAGAGGTCTTGCGCGGTCAAGTCGGACAACGGCAAGAATACAGTGTCTGGACTCAAGGAGGACAGTTTTTACTAGGTAACCCTCACCTAAAGCCACCTTCCAGCTCGAAGCACGTTGAAGAGGATGACGATGATGCTTCAATCTTTTTTAATGAAACATTGCTTCAGCCTGATGTTCATCTGCATCATCCAGATCAAACCAAACGTGAACGGGTTCGAGTGGTGATGCTTCCCACGACGATACAAAGTAATCCTTCTGTTCCACAGCTTAACGTGTTAGTCAGTGAAGATATTCAACAGCGAGAGGATGCTTACCAAAGTATTGTCCAAGCGATTGTGATTCCAGAACTGGTGATGCTGCTCTCGGGAATCCTGTTGATATGGGTCGCGGTTCGCTTTGGTCTTCAACCGTTAGAAATGCTTCAAGCAGTTGTGGTTGAAAAACACCCAGGAGATCTGGAAGAAATTTCGTTGACCCGTGTTCCAAAAGAGGTATTTTCTTTTACGCTTGCAATTAACGGGCTTCTCGCCCGTTTGAAAGAAGCCTATTCCTCACAAATGAGGTTCTTATCCAATGCTGCCCATCAACTCAAAACCCCAATCGCCGGATTACAAACCTATCTGGAGATTTTCTCTCAAGACAAAAGGTTGGTCCCAGAACAACAAGTACTATTGTCTCAGATGCAGATTTCGCTTAAACGAACGCATCGTCTGGTCAATCAGTTGTTAAGTTTGGCTCGTTATGAGCCAAATTCCCCCTCACTCATTTTGTTAAAAGAGCCTTTGGACCTCAGCGTTCTGGTTCAAACCGTTGCCATTGAGCTACTGTCTCAATCTGAAGAAGCTAAAAAACGAGATATCCAGTTTGAAGGCCTTGATAACCCACATTGGGTAGTGGGTAACCAGGCCAGTTTGCAAGAATTACTGATTAATTTGGTTGATAATGCGATTCGATACAGCCCAGAAGACGGTTGCATCCTTGTCAGTATCTTAGATAGAGAGAATACGATTGTACTGAGAGTCGATGATTCCGGGGGCGGAATTCCACTGCAAGAGCAGCCACAAATTTGGGAGCGCTTCTATCGAGGAGCCCATGCGGAACAACTTATAGGCAGTGGTTTAGGTTTAGCGATTGTTAAAGAAATCGCCGAATTTCATCAGGCACAAATTGCGATAAAGCCAAGCATCTTCCACCCAGAAAATGATGCAGCCTTTGAAATTACGTTTCTAAAACCGAGTCATTAGCCGATCATTCTGGATTTGGGTAAAACTCAGCAGGGTCAATGGGAGGGGCTGCAACGGGCTGTGCTTTTACTTCGAGTTGAATATTGCTTTGTGTGTTGGGTGTTTGTGAGGGGACAACTGTCGCGTTGGCACAATCACTCAGCTGATTAAAAACCCGTTTCGGGAAAATCAGGGGCACCGGCTTATTTTGAGTCACCTGTGCCTCAGGAGACCGTTTGAGTAATGCAATTGCATCAGGAATATAAAATATGTTTAAAATGCCCAGCCCAATTCGTTGAGGGATAGAGGTGTTTTTGAACGTGGGGGCAATCACTTCTTGACCAACATCGTAGGTGGCACCAATGGCCAAGGTGGCCAGTGCTAACTTACCTGCTTTTAGGGTCGTTGTCGCAGCAAGAACACTGGGTAATGCGGCTTCTAGAGCCAGTCCAGGGATTTGTGATAGTAAAAATGATTTCAAATGAGTCGCATTGGGGTTAAAAAACTGAATTTGTCTGTCTGCAGAAGGGAGGGCTTCCAAAGAAATATAAGTTCCAGTGGGCGACAGGGCAGAGGCTGACGGTACCGAGGCTGGTGGTAAAATCATCGAATCCAGTTCTATCAGAAGGGAACCAGGGCGGTGAAACCGTTTTGAAGCCTTGACTTCAATAAGGTGCCCTCGTAAACGAGTCTTTTCAGGAAGACAGTGAGCGTTAATACAAGTTCTTTCGGGAAGCTCTGCTTCGAAAACGTCTTGCGCATGGGAGGTTTTAGAGGAGAGGTCTTGACGAAAGACCCATAAAATGGGTGCCTTGTGATTTTTTAAAGTAATTTCTGCCCGGACAACAGAAACACCTGGCCCCGAATAGAATATGGATAGGAGAATAAGCAGTGAGAAAACCATAAAATGCTTTCTAGAGCTGTCCATCTTTTCGGTTTGATAGCTGGGTTTTAGCATATCGTCTAATTATTCTCTTCCCAAACTAAACGAGGTGCTGCAATTATACCGTATAACGGAGCACCTTTTGTGATAATCTCTTGTTTGTTATTTCCTTCAACAAAACCCGCTCAAAGGGATAATTGTCCAAACCCTATGGCAACTCAAGAATTATCTCAAGACGTATCACAAGACGAAGCAACTAATGAGCATGATTTAGTTGAACGGCAGTCTTTGGTGACCGTGGTTCATTTTTTAAGCAGTATGGGCTGGACGCCGGCCACTAGTTCTAACTTTTCTGTTCGCTCAAAGTCTAGCGGTTTCTGGATTTCTGTTTCTGGTCTGGATAAAAGTCGCTTGAGTACCAAAGATTTTCTCCGTGTTTCAGCAGATTCTCGTAAAAAAGAGACCCTAACTGTGACTCATCTTAAGCCGTCGGCTGAAACAGCCTTGCACGAGATGATTTACCGTCTCTATCTTAACGTAAATACAGTCCTCCATGTCCATTCGCCAAATGCAACAGTCCTCTCTAAGTGGATTCGGTGTAAACGAGACGAAACACAGGCTGATTTTGACATCCTGACATTTGAAGACTACGAAATTCTCAAAGGCTTTGCCGGTATTACTAGTCATTTGGACAAAGTGAACATCCCTGTGTTCGATAACAATCAGGATATGACTGCTCTCGTACAACAAGTTGAGCCTGTACTCAAATCACACACTATCCAGACCCCCTGTTATGGATTTCTGCTGGCTGGACATGGCCTTTATGCGTGGGGGGAAACCCCTGCAACTGCTCAACGTCACGCGGAAGTGTTTGAATTTTTGTTTGACTGTCAACTGAAATGGATGCAGCTAGAGAAGGGATCTTTTAAGTAATGGCGATTTTATCGGTTCCTGACTCAGAGGTTTCGCTGACAGAACCCACTGCCATCGAAGCTTTTCTCTCTAAACGAGGGGTTCTATTTCTCCAGTGGCCGGTCCCCCCTCACTTGTTTGAGCGTGAGACAATCGACTCCCCGATGAGTGAAGCCGAAATTTTGGATTTATTTCAAGCCCGTCTCACCCCTTATATGAAAGCTCACGGTTACCAAGCCGCAGATGTGATCTCGGTAAATCCGAATACGCCTAATTTAGATGCTTTACGAGAAAAATTCTTAAAAGAGCATACCCACAGTGAAGATGAAGTTCGTTTTTTTGTCGACGGGCAGGGTGATTTCTGGTTTCATCTTGATGATGAGAGATATCCTGGTGTATTTTGCGTTCGGTGTCAGCAAGGGGACTTAATTTCAGTCCCAGCCGGGATGAAGCATTGGTTTGAAATGGGGACTCGACCCTTTGTCAAAACCATTCGCATTTTTACGGATGCTTCAGGTTGGACCCCACACTATACTGGGTCTGATATTGCAAATAAATACTGTGATATGGCACTGGTGAATTAATCAATGGCCAGCAGAACGATTCAATGGATTTTGCTGGATATTGAGGGCACTACAACAGAGATTGCCTTTGTCCATCAGGTTTTATTCCCCTACGCTCGAGAACGGATGAGTACTTATATTCTCGATCATTGGCAAGAAGAGGTGGTGCTGACGGCACTTTCCCAGGTAAAGGCCACGTTAATCGAAGAGGGCCTCAACCACCCTGTCGATGCTCCCAGTGAATTGAGTCAAATTCTGGTGAGGTGGATAGATGAAGACAGGAAGCATACCGCCTTAAAGATGATTCAGGGCTATATTTGGCGTGAAGGGTATGAAACAGGGGCTTATCAAAGCCATATTTATCCAGATGTACCAAAGGCATTGGCACATTGGAAAGAAACCGGTAAACAGTTAGCGGTCTATTCATCCGGTTCTGTAAATGCCCAAAAATTACTGTTTCAGTATTCGATTGCCGGCGATTTAACGCCTTATTTTTCCGCCTATTTCGATACGCGTGTCGGGGCAAAGCAGGCGAGCGCCTCGTATCTTAATATTGCCCGTCAATTAGGCTGCGCCCCAGAAGCAATATTATTTTTATCTGACCATCCCAAAGAGATCAATGCCGCCAGAAATGCGGGGTGCCATGCGTTTCAAATTGAAAGAAAAAGTTCTGAAGAAGAGAACAGTATATCGGTAAATAGCTTTCAAACGCTTGAAATTTCTGCCTTTTCAGACTTTTTAGCTCCTCAACTTTTAAATGCCTAATTGCACAATCAAACTCAGGTAATTTCCCCTCAAGCCGGTTGTGAAGGGGCGATTTTTGACGAAAAAAACAAATTTGACTTTAGGATGCTCCCGATCTATACTTCTATTAGTAGATAGATAAATTACGTTAAGGGTCTCTGAAATTCAATGAACAAGTTGGATACTAAAACCCATATTATAGACATCGCCCGTCGCATGACGATGCAACAAGGTTTTGATGCGTTTAGCTACCGAGATATCTCAGAGGAAATTGGGATTAAGACTTCTAGTATTCATTATTACTTCCCCTCAAAGCAAGATCTCGCTGAAGCACTGGTAGATGATTACATCGATTACCTGAGTCAAGGCTTGCAGAATATTAACGAGAATTTCCCAAACGGCTATGAGCGTTTTAAAGGCTTGTTGGAATTGATGATCGCCACATCAGGTCAAGAGAAGCAACTATGTCTATGTGGAATGCTGTCTGCTAATATGCATGCGGTTTCTGAGTCTGCCCGGCATAAATTGGGGGAGTTTTTCCAACGGTTTGAAACATGGACGACAGAGACTCTGAAACAAGGGGTTCAGGACGGAAGTGTGCACCATTTGGTTCGCCCTGTCTCCACAGCCGCAGAGATGGTTGCCGCTATTGAAGGTGCTATGTTGATTGCAAGAGTCTGCCTAAGGCCAAACTACCTGCCAGAAACAATGGACTTACTGCTTGCCCGTATCAGGCCTTAACTGGCCATATTTATTGTTAGTATTTGAGATTGTGCGTTGTTGTTAGTGAAAAAGGAGTCTATTACCAAACCGTTATTCTATTTATAAGTAGATAAGTATCAATCTATTTCTTCTACTATATATTCAAATTGTTATTCGTAATTCATTCATTATTTGTTGTAAGAAAAAAAGGAGTCATATTATGTCACGAGTTCGAATTCAACCCAATACAGCCCCTAACGCTGAAGCTCAAAAAATGTTGGACGGCGTTAAAGCTAAATTGGGTTCTGTTCCTAATATTTTCAATACTTTTAGCTATTCTCCCGCTGTGTTAGAAGCTTATTTGGGTTTTAGTGGCGCTTTGGCTAAAGGGAAACTCTCTCCTGCCATTCGTGAGCAAATTGCATTGGTCGTTGCTGGTGAAAACCAGTGTGATTATTGTGCCTCAGCTCATACTGCTTTAGGTAAAATAGCAAAAGTGGAAGAAGCGGAATTGACCCGTAATTTAAACGGTGAGTCGTCAGATCCTAAAACTAAAGCCGTTTTAACCTTTGCTCGTCAGATTGTTGAAAAACGCGGCATGGTTGCAGATAGCGACTTAAGCGCCATTAAAAATGCTGGGTTTTCAGAGGCAGAAATTGTTGAAATGATTGCCGTGGTTTCACTCAATATTTTCACCAATTATTTTAACCATATCGCTCAAACAGAAGTAGATTTCCCTGTTGTCTCTACAACCAGTCTGAAAAGAGCCGCTTTGGTTTAGGCCGGTTCATGTTTTTGGGGGGAATGATGGTTTCTTATTATTCCCCCCAGCTTCATACACCAAGATTCGAAGATTTAAATAAAAGTGTTATCGTCTGTGATTAAAAATAATGTTTAATAAACTAGGAGACATGATTATGAAATTAGCCGGTAAAATGGGTTTATCTCTGCTTGGGTTAAGCTTGCTTTTGACATCAGCTTCTCAAGTGTTTGCCCAAGATGAGCAAGCCTTGGTAGCCGCTCAAGGGTATGATGTTGTGAGCTATCAAACTGAAAAAGCGCCTCTCAAAGGAGAAGGGTTTTATGTGGCTCAGCACAAAGGCGCGCTGTACGAGTTTGCCAACGAGACCAACAAAGCTTTATTTGTTGCCAATCCTGAAAAATACGTCCCTGCCTACAATGGTTACTGTGCCTACGGTGTGGCTATTGGCAAAAAGTTTGTCGGAAACCCACAAGTCTATAAAGTGGTTGACGGAAAACTGTACTTGAACCTTTCCATGGGTATCCGTGACACATGGGCTCAAGATGTTCCTGGCTTTATTGAAAAAGCCAATCAAAATTGGAACAAAATTGAGAAAAAACCGGCACAAGAACTCTAGAATTATCTACTCTAGAACGTGCTAGAATAAGCATATCGCAAGAGAGAGTCAGCTTTCTCTTGCGATTTATATTTTGAATGAGGTTACGATGATACTGCCTGACACTCCGTTGTTAATTCCTCCGTTTACGGAAGAAACAGCATATGCCAAGGTCAAAAAGGCACAGGATTTGTGGAATACAAAAGACCCTTCTCAGGTTGTGTTGGCTTATACACACGACTGCCAGTGGCGTAACCGTGATGAAATCTTTGAAGGCCACCCCGCCATTGTTGAATTTTTAACCCGTAAATGGCAAAAAGAGTTGGACTACAGGCTGAATAAAGAGTTGTTTCTCTTTTCGGATAATAAAATCGCAGTGCAGTTCGAGTACGAGTGGCATGACAGGGATGAGCAATGGTTTCGTTCTTATGGCCTAGAGCATTGGGTGTTTGATTCCAATGGAAAGATGACTTCTCGCACAGCCAGTATTAATGATAAAAAGATTGGGGAACCGGAGAGGAGATATCGTTTTAGCCCATGAAAACTCAAAATATTATTGCAACAACACCAACATTGTCAGTCGTCATGACAGTATTGTTTTCGCTCACTCAATTTTGTGCTCCTTTTTTGGCTGAATTAACCCATATTGGACTTCGCATTGAAGAAAGTGTGAGCAGCATGCCTGGTACTTCTCCAGAAACACCAGCCAGCTACGCATTTGCTATTTGGTTTGTTATTTTTCTACTTTCGCTGATATATGCAGTGGTTCAAGCGCTACCGTCTCAACGCCAAAACCTAGTTTTTACTCCAATTAGACCGGCGTTGGCTACGATTTTTTTACTAAATACTGTGTGGATGTTGATCGCGCAAATAGTTGGAGATGTTTGGCAATTGGCTCTGTTGATAAGCATGATGACCGTATTGGCGATACGTGCATTTTTGCAAGTCCTTCCAGAACGTATCGTGTCAGAAAAAAAGCTTCACCACATCGACAAGCCCCGTTTGCTTTTGATTTCACTATTGGGTTTATTGAGTGGATGGCTGTCTCTAGCTGTGTTTCTCAATGTGGGAGCGGTTATAAAACCATATTTTATTCAATTTCTGGCTTTGACATATACGAATTACGCGTTGGGTTTGTTCATTCCAATGTTTGGTTTGGTTGGCTGGATGCTTTTTCGTACCAAAGGAAATCTCTGGTATGGTGGCACAATATTATGGGGACTCATTGCAGTTATTATCGCTAATACTGAAGTCCCCAATTCGACCATTCAATGGACCGCAAGCGTCTTGACGGCTTTAGTCTCTTTGGTATTAATTATGATGCATCTGATTCAGCGAGACCCATCCCGTCGATTTTTACAGCAAGACTAGCCTAATTTCAATA
>CAZZIY010000092.1:0-7901 GCA_964654525.1 uncultured Vampirovibrionales bacterium
ATTTAAGGGTAGCATAGCAGCCAAGCCCTTGCTAGAGGAGGCTTGTACTAGAGAAGGCTTGTATTTGTAAATTGCTCTAAACAACGATCTCAGGGCTTGGCACAGAGACTTGTATGTTTTGCATGCTTTCGTTAGAGTGTCTTTCACGTTGTTTGATGTCAATAATCAAATTGCAATTATGAGACTCACCCCCAGACTATGAATTCTCTTGCACTGTATACGATTTTAATTCAGCAACTTTCCGAACAGCCTAACCTGTCTATTGTTCAGGACCGTCAGTTGATTCCAGAACATTGGCCAGTGATATTGACCGAAATCTTGAGCTTTCGCAAGCAGATTCAAGGCTTTGTTGTCAGTGATGGTACGCATCAAGTGGTCTGCGTCTCTTCGTTGCCAGAGGTATACGAGCGAGTTTCTTCTCTGGAATTAGGTACTATCATTCACCTGATCGACTCAGAGCTCCGCCAAGATGAGCCAAATCGACGGTACAATATGGATGTCAAAGATATTTGTACGTTAAAAGAATTTGATGAACGCCTTAAATATCAACAATTAGAAGCCAAGCGTGCAGAAGAAGAGCGATTGGCATGGTTAAGAGAACAAGGTTTTTTAGATGAGAATGAGGCGGTCTCAACTTCATCTGATGTCTTAATTGAAAACGCACTGTCTTAAGAGAAAGAGCTTTGCTGACCAAAGTAGCATTAATGCTTGGGACGTTTAATCCCATCCACTGGGGGCATTTGTTGATGGCTGAACTGGCTCAACAGCAATTTGCCCTTGAAAAAGTTATTTTTATTCCTTCAGCTAGCCCTCCACATCGAGCAAGCGAGCTGGATTTAGTTTCTTTTGAGCACCGCCTTGCGATGGTCACTCGAGCGGTAGAGTCCTTTCAGCAGTTTGAAGTTAGTGACAGAGAAGGTAAAAGATCGGGCCCCTCTTACACGGTGGATACCTTGGCGGAAATATCCGAGACAGAAAATATTCTCCCAGGAGAGAAAATCCCTGTGATTATTGGCTCAGATGCCTTAAGTCAGCTTGCTAGTTGGTATAAACCAGTCGAAGTAATTGATAGAACTTTGTTTTTACAAGTCCCGCGAATTGACACACCGTGGGTGGAGTCGATTCAGTTAGCACCCGGTGTTATAAAACCACTCACCACGCGTAAGGTATTTATGCCACTGGTGGGAATTTCATCAACATGGATTCGGCAATGTATACAGTCTGGAGGAGGAGTTGGTGCTGCAATGCCAGAATCAGTCTGGCAGTATATTCAACAATATCAGCTGTGGCAACAATCCACCTTGATCAACATATAAAGGATCAAGTCACTGATCAATACAGAGCCTGATTGCCAGCATGCTTGATGAAGAATTTTTATTCAAGCAACTCTTTAATATAGCTGAGATCTTCGGCCCGTTCTTCGTTATTGACTAACACTAAGTGTTCCCAGTAGTCCAGTAAAATACCACCTGTGCTGGGGTTGATAAACCAGTGCTCTCGAGACTCTGGGGCATCATCGTGCATCAACCCTAACTGAGAGAGTAATACCATCTCTTGGTAAAACGTTGTTTTGGCATCAGCACTAAGCCGGTGGTGATGCTGTTCAAAAGGAAGCGGAGGCTCCTGCTGACACCCATTTCTATAGGTGATTAACAACGTCTCCTCTTTCCCAATGGTGGCATAGAACAGCAGTGTGGGCGCTGCACTTATGCTGAGATTGTTGAGCATCTTGAGGTAGTGAACGAGTCCATCCCATTGGTTTTTGTAACCAATATAAATTTGATACCCTTGATACCAGTATTGTGTGCCAGTGGTTTTACCGTTTTCATCTGGGATAGCCACAAAGCCTTTAATACTTTGGGTACAATCAACCAAAACACTTAACAAGTTGGTTAAATCCGGAGCAATCTGCAAGTCAGCGATTAACTTGTTGATGACCGAATCAAGCTGAAACGCTTCTGCCTGGAAGAGTATTTTAGAAGAGGCTTTGATTGGTTTGTCGGGCTCTTGAGGAAAGGAGGGCATAAGCAACTTTCTATTACCGGCGGCTTGTTTCTATTTTATTTTACCGCCAAAGTGAGTGCCAAATTTTTTGCGTGCTTTTCTGGTAGGCTATAAGCAGTTGCGGAAGTATCACTTATCAGAGGGTATTGCGTGTAATGACCAGTCAGCGTAATCAAGAATTTTCCAAAAAATTTGGCATTATCGGTACGGGAGTGATGGGTAAATCCCTTATTCAAGGCATTTTGCACGCTCGTCTGGCAACATCAAAAGAAATTTGGGCAACGGCTAAAACAGAGACCACTTGTCAAAAAGTGACACAAACCTTGGGGATAGAAGCCTTTACAGACTACAAAAAAATATTGCCTAACACACAGTGGCTCCTGTTATGCGTGAAGCCCCATCAAGTTTTAGGAATACTCGCTCAATTGGTTAAGCAGGGTCTGTCTGAGAGTACCGGTATCATTTCTGTGGCCAGCGGAGTCAGTTTGTCTGCGATGACAGAGGCTCTGGGGCAAAATAATCCCGTGATTCGAGCAATGCCGAACACACCCTGTGTCGTTGGAAAAGGGATGACGGTGATTTGTGGGGGGGAGTTCGTCAAAAGTTCTCATTTGGTGACAGCCAAAAGTATTTTTGCATCTGTGGGCCACTGTATCGAGTTAGAAGAATCGCACTTTAATGCTGTTACAGCACTGGGTGGGAGTGGTCCCGCATATTTCTACCTCATTATGGAGGCCCTGGCCGACGGGGGTGTGCGTGTGGGCCTTCCCCGAGATGTCGCTTTGGAAATTGTTTGTCAAACAGTGCTTGGAGCTGCTACGATGGTGCAACAAACTGGACGGCACCCGGCAGCCCTGCGCGATGATGTAACCACCCCTGCAGGATGCACCATTGCCGCTTTGCTGACAATGGAAGACGGCAAAATACGCTCTGTTCTTGCACGAGCAGTGGAAGAAGCCACCCGAATTGCGGGACAATTGGGCGAAAAGAAATAACCAGTCATAATCCAAGATACAAGGAGACTCCCCCCATGGCGCTGATGGACAGTTACGCGGCAAAGCATCCTGCAAATCCGGCACAGACTGAAGAGTTTATTGCTATTGAAACTCAATACGGGGCAAACAATTACCACCCACTGGATCTGGTGATTGATCATGCTGAAGGTGTCTGGGTGACCGATGTGGAGGGGAAACGATACTTGGACTGTCTGAGTGCTTACTCTGCGGTGAATCAAGGACATTGCCATCCCCGTATCTTATCCACCTTGCACGAACAAGCCGCAAAGGTAACACTGACCTCACGGGCTTTTCGCAATAGCCAATTACCTTTGTTTTGCAGGGATTTGGCAGAGTTAACCGGTTACGACATGGTGCTACCGATGAACAGTGGGGCAGAAGCTGTTGAAACTGCGATTAAAGCCGCACGGAAATGGGGATACAAAGTTAAAGGGATACCAGAGGGTCAAGCAGAAATTATTGTGGCAGATAATAATTTCCACGGACGCACGACGACGATAGTTGGTTTTTCTACAGAGTTTCAGTATCAAGACGGGTTTGGCCCGTTCACCCCTGGGTTCAAAATTGTTCCTTACGGGGATGCAGAAGCCTTACAGGCAGCCATTACACCCAATACGTGTGCTTTTTTGATTGAACCCATTCAAGGTGAAGCAGGTATTATTATTCCACCGGACGGGTATTTAAAATCTGCTGATGCGATTTGCAAAGCCAATAATGTATTAACCCTGATGGATGAAATTCAGACGGGACTGGGCCGAACAGGTCGCCTGTTTGCCCATGTTTATGAAGACGTTCGCCCTGAAGTGGTGATTATTGGAAAAGCACTTTCTGGTGGTTATTACCCTGTTTCAGCCGTATTGGCTGATAAAGCCGTGTTGGGCGTGTTTAATCCGGGAGATCACGGAAGTACTTTTGGTGGGAATCCCCTGGCCTGTGCTATTGCCAGAACTGCATTAGCAGTAATGCAGGATGAAAAATTGATAGACCGCTCTGCTGAATTGGGTGCCTATTTTCTGAGTCTGTTGCAAACTATCCAGAGTCCTTATCTGGTAGAGGTGCGTGGACGTGGCTTGATGATTGGTATTGAGTTGAACACCAAGGCCCGTCCCTTCTGTGAATCACTGAAACAGCATGGCGTACTGTGTAAAGAGACTCACGATAAGGTGATTCGCTTTGCCCCTCCTTTAGTGATTCAAAAAGAGGACTTAGACTGGGCCTTTGAGCGGATTCAAAAGGTACTGACTGCCTAATTTTTTCGCTGGATTTTTCGCATCGAAAAAAACAGACATCCCAGTAAGCCAACCAGTGTCATCAGGCTGATTAATATGCCTGTGGACAAGTATTGGTGATGGAAACGAAGCTCGATGTTTTGATCCCCAGCTTCTAGCGGAATTGCCATAAAACGGTGGTTGGCAAGAATGACTGGTTTCACTTTGTTCTGCACGGTCTCAACGGCGGCCCAACCAGGGTAGTAAGATTCGTTAACGAGAAGATATTGTCCTTGAGTTACTGGCTGATGTAGATGAACGACGATATGACCAGGCGATTCTTCAAAAATAATTCGTGAAACGGTCTGTTCAGACAGATAAAACTGAGTAGGAACTGATTGTCTAGAAGGCAGTTCAGCCGCTTTGGTGTGAATTTCTGCTTGCTGAAATGGGCTGTTAAATTGTGTGGTGAGTACTTTATAGATATTCACGGGGTCTTGATTATAAATGGGTTGATTGATAATAGTGGCTTTCTCAAGAGGAGAAGAAACCCGTAAAATTCGTAAATTCCGAGTTTGATTTTGTGCAATTTCTTCAAAAACAGGGTACTGCCCTTTTCTGTTATCCCAAGCCGGATTATGTGGCAGTACGGTTGTAACCACATAATTGACCCCTGACATTAACATATAACGGGTTGGATTTTGCGCTAACATTACAGAATCCATCTGGTGGTGGCTGAGTAACTGAAGAGGGCTAAACCTTCCGTTGAGGTATTCAATCCCATCGGGTATAGCGCTATTAAACATGAGACGATCACGTTGATACTGGGTTTTATAGGGCCAAAAGATTGGGTAAGCATCTTTGGGAGTTTGTACTCCTAAGGTGAGTGCCAACTGATGCAGCAAAATGGGGTCTTTATCGTAGACAGGTTGCTCGAGGGTATCGTCGTAAAAAATTCGTATCGAATGATTATTTTTAGGTATTGAACGTTTATTTGATTCTTTTTCTTGAATAACTCTCAACGCGTAGGGTGTTTGATTGGATTCAAAGAATGTTTTAGGCAACAGGGGGGTATGATTGAGATGCACACAAAAGACATCGAGCACTGCAATCCAAATAATAGTGGGAATTATTTTATTCAACCATTTTTTGGGTATCCAAAATAATGGTAATAGAAGTAACAAAACAATACCTAAATGAATTGCGAGCGCTTGGAGATGTGTCCCACGGTTGAGAAAGAAGTGCTCTCCCCAGTCAACACTGGTATAGTTTGCATATGGCCAAATCCACAGAGCTGCAGGAAGTTGAAGAAGAAAAATAAAGCCTAAAAATAAAATGGTTAATGCCAAGATGATCTTAATAAAATGGGGAATGGCAACGTGGCTTTCTATAGAGGAAGTACTGATAGGTAAAAGACGTTCTTGCAGAGACTGGAATCCAAGTCCACTCACAATACACAGTGAAAATGTGAGACCCAGAATCCACTTTTCCGGATACCGTTGAAATTGTAATGGTGGTAGAAGTTGAATGAGAGTTTCAAAGCCTGGACATCGGTTTCCCATGGCAATGAATAAGCATATGAAGCCGATCAGAATCCATAACATGGTGTTTGAGATTAATTTTTCTCGCCAGTTTTTTTCAGAGAAATAAAAATAACCTATTCCTACAATCAATGGAATGAGGCCAATATAAATACTGTCTACCCACGGTTCATTAAATTTGGGATAGAGAAAAGGCGCAATAAAATGAGGCGATGGATATTTAGAGCCATAAAAAAACGGTTGAACTAACTCGATTAATCGTTCAGGAGGGAAAGAAAATAGCGTATTTTCATCTAGAGATAAGGGCTGTTGTCTTACAGAGCGTTGCCATAGCTCCCAGCTGGGGAGGATTTGGACGGCACTCAATAAGATAGCGCCCATTGAGCTTAACAGCATTTTACCAATATGAACGGGTAACGATTTGATGTCCGCTTTCCATGTTTGATGGGCTGTGGTTAATATAGCAACGACCGAAAATATCATCGGTCCGACACTATCACCGGCCAATATCATCATCGCAGTGGACAACATGCAGAGAATTAGGGGGGGGAGACAGGAGCGCAAATCAACTGTTTTTAAACTCTCAAGCCAAAAAGCTGTGGCTAGTGGAAGCCAAACAACACTGGGTAAATAATTTACGTTATCTGTAATGGAAATAACATAACCAGAACAACCAAACAAAATAGCCGACCAAACACTCGTACTAATTGAGGTTTGGAGGCCTGAACGCATCAGATAATAGAAGGCGTAAAAACTACCCAAACTGTGCAGTAAAACAAACCAGGAAAGAGATTGTACGATAGAGAAATGGAGCCAATGTCCTAATAGGAAGAGAATATTGAGGGGGTAAAATGTTTGGTGCGTCGGCTCAGCAAGAAAAGGAAAGCCACATGCAATCTGAGGAGTCCACTCAGGAAGACGTCCGTTCAGAATGGCTTCTAACCAAATATGTTTCATCGGGAGAGTATAAAATGTGAGGTCGCGAATAAATAACACTTGCTGCTGCCATAAAACCGGCCACCATAATAACAGCCAGACGAAGATGATTAATAACAGTGCAAGTCGAGACTTCGACTGTGGTGATTTGAATTGTTTCAGCAGCATAAATTTCTCTTTTAATGCAACTCTTTGATAGGATAATAAAAAAGACCAGTATGGATGATTTTCATTCTACGGTGCTCGGTTTATATTTTCTCATTTTTATTAACAGGCAGTAAGAGGTTATGGTTAAAGAAACACGTATTCTGTTAATCGGAGGATTTTCTAATCCAAACAGAGACTATATTGCGGCAGGCAGTGATGCTGCCCAATTATCGCCTTCATTCAATAACGCCTTATTTCAAGCCTATCATAAGGGAGCCAGTGAGGCAGGCCATTCTGTCGGTACAATCCTGTGTCACTCGATGCAATTTGACCCTATCTTACGCACGTCTCATGCAGTCAAACAACCACTTGAACCGGATTTGGTAAAGGCTCAGTCTCTGATCCAAAATGCGACGCATCTGGTCTGGATTTATCCCACTTGGTGGGGGGGAATGCCCGCATTGCTAAAAGGGTTTATTGATAGGACATTTCAGCAGGGTTTCGCTTATCAAATGAAGGGTAACGGTCCACTTTGGGATAAATTGTTAAAGGGAAAGACGGCTCATATTATCACCACGATGACTGCCCCTGGCTGGTATTACCAATGGGTAAATCAGGATTGTGGGATCACAATGCTCAGAAAAACGATTCTCGATTTTTCAGGGATAGGACCTCAAAAAATTACCCGCATTGGTGGCATGAATCGACTCAACCAAGCTCAGAGGGAAGGATGGCTCTCTAAAGTGGAAGAATTTGGACGCATGGGGTTATAATATGTTGTTTTTTAAGCGTGTTTTAAATTTGCCACTTAAATGGAAATTGGCCTGGCTTTTCCTACTTGCCAGTGCGTTTTTGATGAGAGTTTGGGGATTTGGTTTTGGTTTGCCCAATGACAGCCGGCCCGATGAGGGTGTTATTCTCGATATTGTTATCAAAAATATGCTACTTCCTTGCCTTAATAATGATGATTGTCGCTTTCATCCCCATAATTTTGGTTATCCCAGTTTGTATTTTTATCTCTTTTAGATGCGGGACGCTTATTATTTTGC
>CAZZIY010000093.1:0-7881 GCA_964654525.1 uncultured Vampirovibrionales bacterium
GAATGCTGACATTATGATATGCGGCTTGCTCTGAGCGCGCTTGAAAGTTTGTGACCTGATAATTTTTAAGGTTTTTACCCCAAATATCCGCTTCATAGGTCATGGAAAAAGGAAAGGCAAAAGAGTGAAACGTGCGCGACCTCAAGGGAAACAGAAACTGTCGCTGGCTGTATTTTTGCCATAAATACTGACCACCAAAGGTAATCTTTGGAAACAGCGGGGCCCGGTTTAAAAGAGCATTGGCCTTGGCAACCTCAACCCGCTGAGAGGCAATTTCTAATGTAGGATTTTGAAGAATGGCTGTTTGAACAAGTTGGTTTAGTGTGGTATCGCCAAATTGAGTCCACCACTCACTTTCTGGAAATGTTTGAACGTATTGCGACAGAGAGATTCCTGATCGCCAGGTCTGAGATTCTTTGCTAAGCGTGTTATTGAGTGTATCTTTTCGGACAGCCGGTGTGGGTTCTTTTTTGGGTAGTAGCGGAAACGAAGATGCAGACTGCAGTGTCATTATGGGTTGAAAAATCGTAACAATAGACAATAGGAGCAAAGCGCGGGTAAATGTTAACTTACCTGGAAACTGAGACCCAATTTGCATCGATAAAATTGTCCAATTTGCCAATAATAACCCACTCGCTTAAAAAAATGACGAGTTGAGATATTACTGTATGTTAAACGTATCAATAGGTAACCACTCGACCACAATAGGGGAATGAGATCGATAAAGTCAATTAAAAAAGTGTCAAAAAATCCGTATGTGTGGGGTTCGCATCACAGAGGGAAGTTTTGACACTGATCGCTGATAAGCCTCCAGTAAGACTGTATGTGAGACCAGAATACCTAGATAATCTTTATCACGGGCGAGGTTTAGGAGTGGAATGTCTGTCTTACCCTCTGAGTTCTCTTGAAATGGGTCGTATGTGGTGACGTGATAGCCTTTGGCTTTGAGAATATCAACTATCCGAAGCGCTGGACTTTCCCGAAAATCTGCAATATTAGGTTTATAGGTGAGTCCCAGAAGGCAAATTCTGGGAGATTCAATATTTGAAACAGTATCCATAATTCGCTGAGCACAGTACTCAGGCATTCTGTCATTCACTTCGCGAGAAGTCCGGATTAAACGGGTATTAATTGGAGAAGCTTCCACAAAAAACCATGGGTCAACAGCAATACAGTGCCCGCCTACCCCTATGCCAGGTTGGAGCAAGTTGACCCGGGGATGGTGATTGATAATACTTCGGGCTGATGTGATGTCCACCCCGTATTCATCGGCCAAAACGGAGAGTTCATTGGCCAGAGCAATATTGACATCACGGAAAGTATTTTCAGCCAACTTGCAGAACTCTGCGGTGACAGCATCACTGAGTAATAATTTTCCGTGGATTACCCCTTGCATCAAACTTTTTACTTTTTCAGTGCACTGTGGTGTCACACCGCCGATAATACGGTCATTTTCGACCAGTTCGCGAGTCGTGTTCCCTGGTAACACCCGCTCGGGAGAGAAGCATAAATACAGAGTTTCCCCAACCGTTAACCCAGTAGAAGATTCTAACAAAGGTTTAATTATCTCTGTGGTTGTTTTTGGGGGAACTGTTGATTCTAAAATTACACAGTCTCCTGATTTAAGGACAGGTAAAATCGATTTTGTCGCTGCAATGACGGCCTTCAGATCGCACTGCTTTGTCTGTGAATCAATGGGGGTAGGTACCGCAATAATAAAAACATCCGCTGCTTCTGGCTGGACGGCGGCACGCAGAGGGTGTTTATTGCCAAAGGCTTCTTGGTTAAAAACGTCTCTTTCCCAGTCTGTAAGTTCGGGGTAGACTGCAGCAATTCTGCGCTGATTGACGGCATCAACCAGGTTTGGATTTATATCTACCCCCAATACCGGGTGTCCACCTCGGGCGTATAATAGGGCAGTGGGCATTCCCACATAGCCAAGCCCAACCACACAGACAGATAATAACCCTATTTTGGAAGGCAGAACGGTCATGACAATCCGGATATCAAACAGAATGGCTAAAAATAAAACACCCTTACCTTAATCAAAAACCCCTTCAGTAACAAGTAGAAGCAGCGTTTCAATGCCCGTAAAATGGTTCCAAAAGACAAAGCATACAGTTCGTCTGCCGTTTCAATTTTTTGTTGAGTCAATCACCACCAGTAGTGGGTTTCTCGTGGGGATGTTTCTTCTCGGTCTGGTCTGCTCTAACTCGGTGACGGGTCAGTCGCTTTACCGATCTGTGTTTTCGGCTGAACTAACTCACTTTATCAATGACGGCCTGATGAGTGTGTTTTTTCTGTTGGTTGGTTTGGAAATCCGCCGTGAGTGGCAATCGGGAGAACTTTCAGAGCCAAATCAAAGAAGACTCCCTTTAATTACGGCCTTGGGAGGAATGCTGTTTCCGGCGTTGATTTTCTGTGTGTTTAATCCCCCAGGGACACCATGGGCGAAGGGATGGGGAATTCCCACAGTGACTGATATCGCCTTTTCACTGGCAGTGCTGTCGTTTCTGAAAAACCGGGTTCCTGATTCTCTTCGGGTGTTGCTCACTGCGCTGGCTATTTTGGATGATATTGGTGCAATTATCCTAATTGCTTTGTTTTACACAAGTCAGCTAGACGTGTTTGCTATAGCGATGATGGTTATTGGGTTTTTACTGTTTGGTATTTTACGAAGTAACTCAGCTTTTGACATTAAGCACCCTCTCGGTATTGGTCTTTGGTGTGTGATTGCCATAGGACTTTGGGTCTTACTTTATCAGGCCGGAATCCATCCCTCAATCAGTGGGGTGATTTTGGCCTGGATGATGGGAACGGCTGATTACCCCGATAACACCACGCTGGAAAAACTGGAAGAAGGTCTTGCCCCTTGGGTTAATTGGCTGGTTGTCCCCGTGTTTATTTTGGCTAATACACAGATGCCGCTGGCAGGCTTATTGAGCGTTACCAATCAGCCTCAGTTAATAGAGGCTCCCTTGTTTTGGGGGATTGCACTTGGCCTTTTTGTGGGGAAGCCCTCGGGGATTATTCTGTCGGCAACCATGGCGCTTCGTTTTGGTGTGGCAAGCTTACCGCCCTCTATTACAGCACGCCACGCTGTGGGTGCTGCAGTGTTGGCAGGAATCGGCTTTACTATGGCACTGTTTATGTCACTGTTGGCTTTTAAGGGGTCAGCAACTCTTTTTTCAAAAGAGCTTTTCACAAGCAAAGCAGCCATATTTTCCGCATCTCTGGCTTCTGGTCTATTGGGGTATATCATTTTAGCCTGGGGTAAGCCGCCCATTATCCCCAGCGATCAGCTCCAACGAGATCTGCCGTAGGGTCTCGATCATCTGGGTTAGATTGGCACTGGTGGTCAGAGGGTTCATTAAGGTCAGCCGGAGATATACATTCCCATTGAGCGTTGTTTTGACCAGGTAATATTGTCCTGAGGCAATGAGTTTTTCTCGAAGCCCACTCTGAAGTGCGTTGATTTGTTCATTAGAGCAAGAAAAATTCGGTACATACCGAAAGCAGACAATATTGCTCTGGGGCAGAACGGGGAGTTCAAAATTAGGCTGAGTTTTGAGCCATTGGGCAAAATCTTGACAGTGTTTGTAGGTGTTTTCAATATGCTCTTGAAAGGGTTTAATACCGTAGTGCTGGAGGCACCCATACAAAGGGGTGGCCATCATTGTTTTGGTGCACTCTAAGGTCTGATGGGCCAGATCAAAAGAATACTCAGGGGCATACCCAAGTGCGTGATCGGATGTCTCTTCCCCTTCAAGCAGATAAGCAGCAGAGGCGGGGTCGTTGAGGTAGGCCAAATTTTTGTTTTTAAAGAGAACGCCGGTGATGAGGGCCGGCATTTGTAGCATTTTGTGGGCATCCCAGACAATAGAGTCGGCGTACTCAATCCCTTTCAGGAGATGTCGATAACGCTGACTGATCAGGGCTGAAGCCCCGTGAGCTCCGTCCACATGGAACCAAAGTCCCTGAGCTTGGCAAATCTCGGCTATGGCTTCTAAATTGTCATAACTTCCAGTCGCAGTTGTACATGCACTCCCGACCACAGCAAGAACCGGACGACCTTGACTCTTGCAGTCTAGAATGACTTGATTTAAGTGAGGCAGGCTCATTTTAAAATGAGAATCTGCTTCGATAGCAATGACCCCGTCTTTCCCAAGCCCCATCATGCGAGCTGCCCTTTGGATACAGTAATGGGCTTGTTCAGAGACAAGAATGCACGGCGATGGCAGCTTTTCAACATGATTCTGGGTGATTTCAAGCTGTTGTTCATAATACAGCCGGGCAATTTGTAGGGCGCTCAAGTTTCCCACTGACCCGCCAGAGGTTAAATAACCTCCCCTGTTTTCGGCTGAAAAACCCGTATTTAGGCAGACCCACTCGTTCATCCACTCAATGATTCTCTGTTCCAGTATGGTATTGACGGGGCCCATTTCAAAAACTGCACTACCGTTGTTCAACAAACTGGTTAGGGTATGAATAATCACGGCTAAAGGGAGGGGCACTGACACTTGATGGCCAATGTAGCCTGGATGATGCAGATGATTAGACTGTGCCAGTAACGGTGCAATCATCGAAGGAAGTGTATGGGGTAGCGTACGGGGTGCCTGATCATTGGCAAGTTCCCCCAGGGCAAGTTCCCCCAGCGTGAGTTTTGGCCAGTTCATTTGCTGCTGTTGATGCCAATCAGCAGAAGGAAAGCGAGCTGGTAAAACGGGAAGAGACTCCGGTTTCTCTTGAACTTGGTTTAAGTAATCAGCCAAAAAGTCAATCATCGCATGCCCTTGCTCCCGAAAGGCATCAGCAGCAAAGAAATCGTTCTGAGACATTGTAGATGTTGATGAAGCGCTGGACATTTAAAAAGGCAAGTAACGTAAGTTTTAAGGACGGTAATGAGGCGAGCGAGGATCGTTCGTGTCGATATCATAGCGCTTCTTGGATGGAAATAACATCTTGTGATACGACACAAGCCAAAAGAAGAGACAGGCAGGGACGATGGTGGCCAAAATCAGTCCGGAGATTAAAAACCCGACATAAGGGCACATGAGCATAGGTTCTTTCTGGTTGTGGGGGGCTTTTCAACAAGTCTGAGAAAAAGTCTGAGAAACATCTCGACCAAAAATGGTTTTTTTACAAAATGTCCGCAATGGGGAGCCAATTTGTTACAATCAAGTCTTCTTTGAAAGAGAGAGGTTTATTTTTTGTGAGTAACGTGAGTGAGCAAAAACTCCCCTTCTGGCATGGGGTAGAACCTTACCATTGGATGGTCTTTTTTGGCTGCTGGATGGGTGGTATTTTTGATGGGATGGATTCTAATCTTTTTGCGGTGATCTTGCCCAACGCGATTCAGGAATTGTCCCACTCTGTTGACAAGACAGTGATCAGCCAAATGGGATCCCAGGTCACGTTTCTGTTTTTGATTGGCTGGACCGCGGGCGGCATCATTTTTGGGGTTTTGGGCGATAAGTTAGGCCGAGTAAAAGCAATGGTGCTCTCTATTTTGCTTTATTCCCTTTTTACGGGGCTTGCGGGCTTTGCCCACGAAGGGTGGCAGTTGGCAATTTGTCGCTTTTTAACAGGCTTAGGGATTGGTGGAGAGTTGGTCAGTATTTCAACGCTGCTCTCCGAGACATGGCCAGAGCGTTCGAGGGCTTTTGCCGTGGGGTCTCTCCTGTCTTCTTATCAAGTGGGGGTTTTTATCTCCGGGGTTATTACTAGCATCATTCATGACTGGCGAATGGCCTTTTTTGTGGGTGCACTGCCTGCACTGCTGGCGATTTTTGTCCAAACCAAACTCCATGAGCCTGATAAATGGCATCAGAGTAAAGAAACCAAGGGTGGTCTTCCTCTGAAAGAGATTTTTACCCCGGAGTTTCGCGGCAGTGTAATCGTTGGTGCTGTTGCCTTTGGCGGTCTGTTGATTGGTTACTGGGCTTCTCTGTCGTGGATTCCCACATGGATACAAGACTTAGTGGGCGCTGACGGCACTGGGCAAGAAAAAAGCATTGCAACCATGTATCACGGACTTGCTGCCGTCTGTGGCTGCCTGCTTTCTGGGTACTTGGCCGATCTTTTGGGCCGCCGTAGCACCATTATGGTCAGTTATCTAGGAGCCTTTCTTGTTTCTTGGCTGATGTTCTCAACCGTAAAAGAGTTTAGTCCGTGGATCTATGTGTTTGATGCTATGTTGGGCTTTTTTATTGGGATATCCCAAGCAATCATGTATGTCTATCTGCCGGAACTATTTCCGACCCGGGTGCGGGCGACGGCCATTGGATTTTGCCTCAATGCAGGACGCTTGTCCGCTGCGGTTGCTGTGCTCAATGTGGGGCTTGTGGTTTCATTTTTTCATGGGTATGCTGGGGCCTGTCTGGCATTTTCAATGTCTTATCTGGTAGCGGTTCTTGCTGGTATCTGGGGACGAGAAACTCGCGGTGAGCCACTGCCAGATTAATCCTCTGTCGTGAAATGAGTTTAAACCCTATGTCTCTCACCTTGGAAAACGCTCAGGATATTGCTTACAGAAAAAGTTTACCTGCTCCACAGACCACCCAGCAGGCATTGATGCAGCTAGAACATCATATTCAGCGCTGCCTGTCTGCCTATAAAGCTGAAAAAACCTTAGAGACCCAGCAAATTCTTGAAGATATTTTGGTCTCAGCTCTGATTGGCATGAAAACACTTAATATGTCTGCAGAGAAAGCCCTTGAGCGCTGGCAAGCTCGTCAAAAATCAACTTCTACCAATCGTGTGATCAAACTATGGCCAGATCGGCTAGAAGTTTGGGTGGATGGAAGGCCGCAAGGGGGATGGCCGCTCTATTCAGAACAAGAATATCAATCGGCTGCAACACTGGCTGCAGAACTGGGCTGCCGTCTTGAGACCGCTGAAGTCGATCAAGGCAGGCTTTTCTCATGAGCCAGAAAGGCCCGTCAAAAAAACAGGTAAGGCTCAACAAATGGCTTGCAGATGCTGGTGTTTGCTCGCGTCGTGAGGCAGATCGCTGGATTGCAGAAGGCCGAGTGAGTGTTAATCAAGTGGTTGTCAGAGAGATGGGAATTCAGATTGACCCCGCTCGGGATAAGGTGTTTGTTGATAAGCGCCGGGTGCAGGTTCAGACCAAGCTGTATCTTGCCTTTCATAAACCCAAAGGGGTGGTTTGTAGTCGCTCAGATGAACGACAACGAAAAACCATTTATGATTTCCTCGATCCTGCCTGCCACAGTGTGGATCCCGTAGGACGGCTAGACCGAAATAGCAGTGGGTTGATGCTGCTTTCAAACGATGGCGACTTCCTCCATCGAGTCATGCACCCAGGTTTCCATTGGGAAAAAGTGTATAAAGTCTCTTTTAGTCACCGTATTACCAAGTCAATGGTCTCTCTGTGGCTAAAAGGAGTATATTTAGCGCCTGAATCGGTGTTTGCAAAAGCGGAATCTATTGAGATTTTAACCAATGAGGCAGGTGTGTATGAGGCGAAGATTATTCTTATCACCGGTTATAACCGACAGATTCGCCGGATGGCAGAGGCTGCAGGCTTGGAAGTGTTGAGCCTAAAACGCTTATCTGTAGGGCCAATCAAGCTGGGACGACTCAAAATAGGAGAAATAAGAGCATTGACTACTACAGAAAAACGGGCCTTAGAGCAAGGGGTTTAGCAAGGGGTTTAATCTATGGGCCTTTGCAAACGAGTCGAAAATCTGATTTAAATCTAAAGAATTACTGAATATTCAACAAGAATGCGTGCGGTACGTTGATACGCGTGATAGTATTGTAAACGGACCCGTGTCCCGGTTAGAATTGAAAGAGGGTTCTGGTGACGATTCTGGCCTTTGATTATTTGGTTTGATTATTTAATTACGTTAATACCCC
>CAZZIY010000094.1:0-7837 GCA_964654525.1 uncultured Vampirovibrionales bacterium
TGGGCGCACCCGCCACAGCAGGCACTGGCACAACCCTTGCTACCTATGTTTACGGGGCTTTGATCACCAAGCTCTCGAACACACCCCCACCAGGCTTAGCTCCCAATAGTACTTATTTAACGAAAATGAGGGCCTTGGGAGAAGCCATTAAAGCCCTTGCTGAAAGGTCCAATGTTTATATCTCTCAAGGGGGATGTAATGGCGTTGGCACTCCTCATTATGACCACGTTTGTAATTCAGAATTTAATCAACAATTTACTGATTTCCAACGGACCTACAAAGAGTTCAGCCAAGAGGCGAGTAAGCCAGGTTACAGTCAATATGCAGATCTCACCTCCACAGTAACCTCTGCCGGTATCTTTTCAAATCAATTATTTGGCTTTGGCATTCTTCAGTCGTTATCTCCTGTGTCATTCAATGAATGGGCGAATAATCACGGCACTTTTAACACCACAGGTGGCCCAAATGCACTTACAGGACAAGGACAACAACCACCAGATGGGTTTGGAAACCCACCCCCTCCTGTTTCTGCACTGATGATCGACGGCACTGGTGGAAAAGTGATCAATCTCTCCAGCAGTGTGTAGATAACGCCAACAATCATCAATAATCAATGAGGAGACTTCGTGTTGAAAAAAAGACATTTTACGGGCAATACCAGCTATGAATACGCCGTGATTGGCGGGCTGGTCGCTGTGGCCTGTATTACCCCCCTGTTTTTCTTGGGCGGAACAATCAGCACAGGCATGCAAGATACCAATGCCAAAGCCAGTGTGGGCATTGATAATCTCACCAATCTTTTATCGACAAACAACTCATCACAAAGCTCTCTGCCCGCTGGGCCTAATTTTCAAATCAGCTACAATGCCAGCTCTGGAGCCGTGGTCGTCAACACCAATGGGATGAATATTGTGGGCGCACCCGCCACAGCAGGCACTGGCACAACCCTTGCTACCTATGTTTACGGAGCTTTGATTAGTCAGCTATCCAATACCCCGCCACCTGGTTTGGATGTGAATAGCCCTTATATGGTTGCGATGCGAGAGCTAGGTCAAGCCATTCAAACATTGGCAATCCGGTCCAACGATGTCATTTATGGTGTTGGCACTCGGGCAAACGATGGGCCAGGCTGCCGAGGAAACTGTGAAAACGCTTTAGGACCATATTTTGGAACTCTCAACGATAAGTATTCAGCATTTATGGCTCTTGCCAACCAGCCTCAGTATTCTAGCTATAACGGATTGAGCCAAACAGTCCAAAACACCTCTATATTCTCCAACCAACTTTTTGGATTTGGTATTTTACAGAGCCTTAGCTCAAATGGCTTCAATCATTGGGTTAATAGCAATGGTTCATTTGGTACTCCTCACAATGATCCTAATGCTATTACTGGCAATTCTGGTGCTCCTCCCAATGGATGGGGAAACCCACCGCCACCGCTATCTGCACTGATGATGAACCAAAACGGGACTCAAGTGATTAATGTGGGGAGTACTCCCCCACCACCGCCGCCTGCTGGTTAAAACTTGCTTAACCAATCAGTCCGGTCAGCCCGGGATAATAATCATCTGGATAAAGTCTGTCTTAGATTTGTCTGGTCTTGGATCTTGTCCGGGCTGATTCGGGTGTGTTATAACGAGGGTCGGTTTTGATCACTGGCCAAATTTTGGGGCGGTAGCTCAGTTGGTTAGAGTACCTGCCTGTCACGCAGGATGTCGCGGGTTCGAGCCCCGTCCGCCCCGCCAGTTTTCAAACGCAAGCGCCAGTCGTCAGCCAGCGCCAGTCGTCAGTATGAAAATTCCCCAATATGCCTAGTATGCTTTTTCGCTCCGCTGAGCGGGGTCACACAAAAATTGACTGGCTAGAAAGTTACCATACTTTTTCCTTTGGGGATTATTACGCACCAGAAAACCGCGGCCATGGCCCGCTACGAGTCATTAACGATGACCGTGTGAAACCCGCCAGTGGCTTCCAGACCCATGGCCATCAGGATATGGAGATTCTCTCCATTGTCCTTTCAGGTCAATTGGCCCACAAAGACAGCATGGGCAACGGCTCCATTATTCATCCAGGGGATGTCCAGCGAATGAGTGCGGGGACTGGTGTGACCCACAGCGAGTTTAATCCCTCAGAGACTGAAACCGTTCATTTTCTGCAAATCTGGATCAAACCGCGTAGCAAAGGCCTGCCCCCCAGTTATGAGCAAACCCATTTTGACCTGGTTGAAACGCCCAATCAATGGCGTTTGATTGCCAGTGCAGAAGGTCAGGACGGGGCTGTAACCATCAATCAGACAGTCAACGTCTGGATGTGCCATTTGAATGATGTCGCTTTGCCAGGAGAAGAGAATAAATCCATCCTCTTTCCTCCCTCACTTAAGCCAGATGCACCGGCCGGATGGCTGCATGTGGCCCGCGGAGAAGCAGAAATTTCTCAAACATCCAACGGTAAGGCCTCGGTTCTTTTAGCCGCAGGGGACGGGGGCCTCTTTACGCAAGAGCATTTCCAAGCAACCCAGACCGTAACCAACGCACTCCTTGTCTGGTTCGATCTCAGCCTACATATTTGAATTTAAAGATTCAAAATTTAGCTTGCACCTTCGGCAACGGCTTTTAAACCGGACGGTGCTTTGATAGCCTTAAACTGACTGGCCACTTTATCCACAAAGCCCAGAGCCAAACATTCATCGGCTTCCATCCAGTAGTCACGTTCCATCACGCGTTTCAGTTCTTGATCCGTCATCAAACCACTGGCAAGCTTCGGCGCTGCCTTTCTGAGGTGTTGCACCAAATCATCCAGGTTTTTAGGATTATCCCATTGATTATCTGTTGTTGGGAAAATAATACTGTCCGCACCAGGAATGCCGCTGAGCTGGGGACGCAGCGCTTCAATGGTTTTTCGCAGTTCAGTACGGCCTTCTGGCTTAGTGGTATCGAGCACCTTGGTCGTCTTCATGAAGTGCTCATGAATTTGGTCTTTCATCCGTTGGATCAGCTTATTCTCCAACTCGATATCGGTGGCTTGCCCGTGGGCTCCACCCAGAGGTTGGTGAATCATAATCCGCGACCGAGGGGAAATATATCGGTGCCCAGGGGTCCCGTTACTCATAATCACAGAGGCGGCACTGGCGGCATAGCCTAAACAGATGGTTTCCAGCACAGGGCTAACAGATTTAGTGGTTTCTTTGTCTCCGTCTTTGACTTTGATTTCTGTGGTTTTAATGGCATCCATCACGTCCAAAATTTTGTTCATCGCCAAAATCGAGCCACCAGGGCTGTTGACATAAAGGGTGATGGGTTTCACTTTGCCGGTTTGTTGCATGGCTGAAATTAACAGTTTGGCCCGTTGTTCAAACATCGCCGCCATCTGATCGGTCACCGGACCGTCAAGATTGATCATATTGTTGGCCAAGACCAATTCCCAGGTCATTTGCTTCTCACCAGGCACGCCGTCATCATCATCATCATTGGCTCGAGGGGAGCAAGCTACTTGCAGCAATTGCCTCTCGAACAAGCGGTCCGAAAGAGTCTCGGGAACTTGATTAGCCCCGGCTACGGCAGCTTCGTAAGCACCACGAGCTGACGGGAGAATAGAAATATAGTGACCAAATTTAGGGGCCGCTGGCTTTTTACTGAAAGAAACTGTATCTGAGGAGGCGGAAAAAGATCCTGCAAAACGGACAGCGGAGTTGGGCATTTTGGGTTTAGAAGCCGGAGGGAATGATTGAAGCTGACTGAAATTATGAAGATTAATCATGAGGGTCACACCAGTCCTATTCTATATTATTCTGCAGTACATCTGCATAAGCGAAGTAAAGAATCTCTGGAATTGAGGCATCACTATACCCGCGGTCTTTCAATCCTTTTATTGTCCTGTTCATCAAGTTTACACGCTCTTTGGTAGCCGCACTGGCCTGCAGAGGCCTTCCGTCATAAGAGTCTTTAATATCATGCAACAAGCGGCGCAATTGTTTGTGAGATTCCTGCAAGTTTTTTTCGGTTAATTTCTGGATTTCATCTGCAAAAATATCTGCGAAATCTTCTTTGGACGCTGCACGACCGTTATTAACAGACCAACTGCCAAGTTTCCGCTCCACTTCAGAACGGAATTTTTCGATTGCATCGTTACCAGAGAGCCCAAGCGCTTTTTCAACGCTTGTCATCATATCCATATTGGGATTGAGTGACATCTGAGGTTCTCGTTCGCTTTCTACAACCGGTTGGTTCTTCTTAAGCGCAACCAAATGCTGATAATAGCGATAGAAGGTGCCCAGTTCTTGATCGGGCGGATTAATGAGGCCTGCTGCTTCCAAGAACAAATAGCGGATCTGCCTTGCGGAATACTCCTCCAACTGCATAATATTGTCACCAGGTGAGGCGATGAGTTCTTCCGGAGGCATTGGAATATCCAGTTCTTTGGCAATTTTTTGTGCCCGGTCCAAACTGGCAGAGCGTTGATCCACATAATCAAAGCCCATTTGCTCTCGTGCAGAGAGCATTTCCATTAAAGACAGCACGGTGATTGGACGTTCTGGGTCTTGCTGAATCAATTGATCGATCAACGAGTAGGCCTCTCGAATAGAAATACCAAATTGGCCTTCGTAGAACAGGACCTTATTGACGACATTGCCCGTGTTGTAATAGTCCACCATCTCGCGGACATACTTTCTCAAGAGCATCTCTTGCTCAGAGGTAAAGCGGGGCTTATCATCCTCGTATTCCTCAGAGACGGGCAGACGGGTCGTAAATTGGTTTAAGGGGTCATCGGCATAGAGCATCGCCTTGGTAACCGTCTCTCTGCCGTCAAACATAATCATGGCATCTTTAAGCCGGTCCATCTCTTTTTCAAAGGCAATATCAGACGGGGTCTTCTCACTGTCTTCTTTGTGAAACGATCCGCGCTTTTGTTTTAAATGATCCGTAAATGCTTCCCCGTCAATGGGCAGAAGCGTGCTCATCGTAATAAACATGGCCAGTAAGGGGATCACATTGGGATCCACTTTGCGACCGGGATTAAGCATCAGCTTTTTCTTGAAGTCTTCTTCCAAAATGCGAATCAATTCTCGGTAGGAACGTTCATAGCCGACTGGAATCAGCTTGAGACGTTCTCTGAACGAGGGCCATTCGCTGTCAGACATCATTGCCTGGACATTGTTATCATTGGTCGTCGCCCATGCGACCAGGTTGATATTATCCCCGGAGCTGCTGGCTTGCCCTGCTTGTGGGGTCAGTTTGCCTTTTTCCACCCAGCGGAGCATCGAAAGCAGCGTGGACTTGTCTCCGTCCTTCATAAAGTCATCGTAGCCAATATGCCCGCGGTTGGCTTGAGCCAGGGGGCCAATAATTTGAGACAGGCCCGCAGCACTCATGGCTTGAGCAATCCCCTTACTAACACGGCCCCAGGGCAATTTTGGGGTGATATTTACAATGTTAGCATCGCTGGATTGGGCGGCAGGAATAATCACCAGCCCGCTCTCTGTTAAGCGCGAGTAGTTAAAGCGTTCTACACGAACGTGGCTATACACTTTTTGCAAAGCTTTGGCAGGGTCTTTGGTACGTCCGAGGTAGAGCTTATACAGTGCGTCAAAGATTTTTTGAGACATACTGTCCATCTTGCTCTGCAGGACGTAATCACTATTAAATGTTGGCGGAATTTTACCAGTACGGCTCAACTCTTTGAGCAGCTCAACACGACCGCGCTCCGGTAACAACGAAATTGGATCGGAGTTGAGATTGGCCGGGATGGTAATAACCGCCTGTTCACCACCGCCAGCAAGCTCTTCACGCTCAACAACAGCATCACTGGGGCCTAAACCGGCCAGCTTCATAATTTTAGGGCCCATGTCTTCTTCTGGGAAAACCCAAGCAGTTCGGTACAAGGCACCTTCCGGCGTGGTGGAATAATTCTCAAAGGTCTCAAACATGGTTTCCACCAGGTTGGTTTTTCCGTTCCCGTTAGGCCCGTGGATCGTGATCATCCGAGTGGCATGGGTCTTATTCGCCTCAGCCTTAAAGTGCTGATAAAGCCGAAATAAGGCTTCACGTTGGCCCCAGATACCCCCTTTAAGCATAATTTCTGCAGGTTGCCAGGGTTTATTGACAAAGGAAAAATCCGGAACTTCCATTCCCAGGTATTTTCGCCTGGTGCGCTTGGCTGCTTTATTGTCATAGTAGTCCATGGCATCCACCGCAAATTGCGCGGGATTTCGCAGCAGCCGAGTGGGATTTTCCCGCACCTTGCTCACGTATTCTGGAAAAGTAAGCGTTTCTTTAGACGCCTTGAGAGCGGCCAACTGAGGTGCAAATATGGCATCGTTCGGGTCGATATTGTGATTGGCAGTTGTACCAAACAAAACTCGCGGGCCACGGGGAGCCGTCATATTTTGTGTCAAAAGTGTTTGCACCGAAGGGCTTAACACGCTGTTTTTGACCAAATCCATCATCATGAGGAAGCCCCCTTGGCTTTCCGTTCACCCAACATATCAATTAAAACTTGTCGAATGTTAGGATTGCTTTCATCAACGGCACTGGTTCGCATTTTGTGATGATTGGCACCAAAGGCATCTTCGATGGCGCGTTTAAACCCACCGGAAGCATACCTGCCGTTGAGATTGATATAACCAATCTCATTCACATCGGGTTCCATCTCTTTCATCATCTGGATACACGTCTGATCGTCTGAGCCAGAGTTGTCGCCGTCACTGTATATATAAATGTAGATGTTGTAATCTTCTGGGGGATACTTTTCAGCAATTAATTTACGCGCAGCTGCTAGGCCAGAGGAGATTTTGGTCCCTCCGCCAGATGTACTCTCGTAAAATTTCTTCTGAGAAACCACTTCGGCCTCAGTATCAAACTGAATAAACTCTTGGGTAGTGCCGGCACCAAACATCTCATCGGTAAATTCTTCGCCCCGAATCCGGGCATTGCTTTCGCCAAACTGTTTGCCGATGACGGTTTCCAGATAGAAGTTGGTCGTTCTGGCAGCCTCAGTCATTTCGCTGGTAATAGAACCCGAAATATCTTTGATATAGATAATGACCGCATTATTAGTAGGTTTTTGATCCGGTCGAGGGGCTCTAAAGCGCAAATCTTGCGGGCGAACCACAATTTGATCCATATCGGTTTCAGGATTAAACGCCCGGCCCAGATTGGCGGACGTGGCTTTAAGAATCTGTATCAACGTATCACGCAACACCAAGGTTCGGCCGTGGGGACTTACAGAAGTCCATTTTTCACTGGTGGCAACCAGGTTACGGCTACCTTTTGGCTCTAAATTGGGCAGTTTAAGTTCTTCAATAATATCTTGGGCAATTTGGTTCCGGCTAATAGGCGGCGACCACTGTTCTTGGTCATGTTCACCTTTGTCTGTCCCAGGCTTTCCCATACCAGGAGGTCCATCACCTTCGCCTTCCCCTCCCTCATCCTCTTCAGCAGGACGAAGCCGGGGGACTCTCACATCGGGCATCGGCACCTGAACGGTTTTACCGTTGGCGTCCGGGAATTTCATTTTGTTGGGATTAATAAATTTACCCAAATCTTTCCGAGCTTTGCCGCGCATAATATCGATAAAGCGTCTGGCATCTGGGTCATTCATCCCAGGGGGCAAGCTCATCGCAGCCACAGTTTGGCTTAAGCGAGCGGGTCTACCTGGCGGTAAATCTAACAAAGGCGAAAGCCCAGTCCAGCCATCACGCCGTCCTGTATTGTTCAGCGGTCGAAAGAGATCAGTCACAGGAACCCCAGGGATTGAAAGCGGTTGCTCAGGGGTCTCTTCACCAAAACGAACACGCGATCTCTCAGATCCCATAGGCTGGATTGCCCCTGGTGAGCGGTCA